>JAIRQU010000220.1 GCA_031256305.1 Burkholderiaceae bacterium | reverse complement strand
CGGCGGGCATGAGCGCGCACGCCGCATCTGCGCCGCCGCCGCGCATGACCCAGGCGGGATTGCGCGCGCGTCTGCTGGCGCTGGGCTACCGGGAGGTCGAGGCCGGGCAACTGGACGCGCTGGCGCAAAACATCCCGCTTTTAATCGCGCTGCCGCTGGACAACCCCGAACGGTTCCCGGAATTGGCCGACATCGCGGTGATTCTGCCGGAGGTGCTGCGCCAATTTCCGCCCGGCAGCTTTCAAGTGACGTTCGGCAGCCCGGCTTCGTCGCTGGCGCTGTGCCGGCGGTTTTCGGTTTACCGGCATCCCGCCCTGATTTTTTTCCGGCGCGGCGCGTATGTTGGCACGCTGGAAGGGTTGCGCGATTGGAACGAGTATTCGCGCGAATTTGCCGCCATACTGGGCAACACCGCATCCGGCGGGCAGCCCAAGGAGCAGACATGAGCCGCCACACATTTCCGCCTATTCCGGTGGTTGCCCTCGGCCCCGGTTCGCAACCGGCGGACGTCAACCTGAACTGGTTGCCGTTGCCCAACGCGGTTGACACGTTCAGCGCGCCGCCGCCTGCCGCGCCCGCCAGCAATGCGGCGCGGGAAGCCGTACTGGCCCTGCTGACGCAGGCCGCGCAGGCGGTGCAGGACGTTGCGCGCGCGCGCGCCGATACGGCGCTGCTGCCGGTGCAGGGCTTGGATCATGGCGCACAGGCGCTGCTGGCGCAGGTCATGGGCGAGGGCGAGGTCGCGGCGCAGATCAGCCTGCCCGGCGGCGGCGCGCTGCAAATTCAGGAAACCGTCTATACCGGCATCTGGCGCGTGCTCGAATCGGACGCCGCCGGGCGCTTGCGCGCCGATCATCTGGAAGTTGCCCGCGTGCCCGCCGCTGTCGTGCGCGAGGCGCAGCGCGCCGGCGCGGCGCGGGCGCAACTGCCGCCGCAGCCTGAGGCCGGGTTGATGAACGCCCCGGCCATCGCCAGCGAAGTTATCGCGGCGCAGGAAGCGGCCGTGGTCAGCGATGGCGCGGGCTGCCACGTTGTCAACTTTACTTTGCAGCCGGTAACGCAAGAGGACATGGCCTGGCTTGACCGCATGATCGGCGGCGGCCCGGTTGGCATTTTCTCGCGCGGCTACGGCAAATGTGTCGTCACGTCCACCGGGCTGCGCCATGTCTGGCGCGTGCGCTATTTCGACGGCATGAACAAGACGCTGCTCGATACGCTGGAAATCACCCGCGTGCCCGTCGCGGTGCAAGCCGCCGCCGAGGACCTGGCCGATACCTTGGAGCGGCTGCGCGAACTGCTGGCGTGGCTGGAGCGCGGCGATGTTTGAAGGCAGCTATCTCGGTGACGCCAGCGCACTGCGCCCGGACAGCCGGCTGGAATGCAAGATCTGCTGGTGGGTTTATGACCCGGCCTTGGGCGATCCGCAATGGGGCATTCCACCGGGTGTTCCCTTTGCCGGCCTGCCGCCGCACTGGCGCTGCCCGGTGTGCGATGGCGAGCGCGATCAGTTCATGCTCGTTACGTCTTCATAAGACGCATCAGCCAAAGGTTCATGCCCATGCAAGCCATCGGCGCCATTCGCACGCCCTACAAAACAAAGCAGGGCTGTCCGATTCAGCCGCTTTATACGCCCGGCGTTTTGGGGCGCGTGGAAGTCTTGGAACCCTACGCCCGAGGGCTGAAGGATATAGAAACCTTTTCCCACATCCATCTGCTTTATCTGTTTGACCGGGCCGGCGCGATCAGTCTGGAGCGTTGTACCTTTCTGGACGATACGCCCCATGGTATTTTTGCCTCAAGGCACCCGTGCAGACCCAACGGCATCGGCATGTCCGTCGTCAAACTCATCGGCAGGCAAGACCATGTCCTCATCGTCGAAGGAGTGGACATGCTGGACGAAACACCGCTGTTGGACATCAAGCCTTACATTCCAAAATATGATGCCATTCCTTCTGCAAGCGAGGGATGGACTGCCAGCAAACCGTGGCGTCAAAAGCCGGAAGGCCGGGAATGACCGCTTGCGCGGCGCTCGCTGGCGATCCCGCCAATCCATCGTCGCGGCTGGAAGCGGTGTTCCGCCGGATCGAGGCCGAGCGGATGCGCGATCTGCCCTTTTTGAACGACCGGCTGACTGTCGAGGCGGTGGGCTTTCGCCTGTGGCAACAGAGCTGGTCCGGCGTGCTGATTACGCCTTGGGGCATCAACCTGCTGCAACTGCCCGCGCCGGACACGCCTTTTCCGCCCGCGCGCGCCGACGCGCAAATCGAAGTGGCGCTGCCCGGCGGCGTGGTGGCTTTCATGCCCGCGCATGAGGCGCAATTGGGCGACTACCGGTTGTGCTCGCTGTATTCGCCCGCGCAGCAATTCGCCGATCAGGAAGCGGCCCGGCTGACTGCGCAGCATGTGATGGCGCTGCTGTTCGAGCCTGAACAGAGCCAGCCGCCGCAATCGGACAAGGCGCAGCCTGATCGCGGGCGGCGGCGCATGTTGGGACTGTAGCCGCCGTGCCCGGTATAGCGCCAGTCCTTGCCGCCGAGCAGCCTTTGCGCGTGCGCCTGCTGTGTGCGCACGGCCAGGTGCGGCGGGTAGATGCGGCATGGCGGCGCTTGCCGGTCGAGCAATTGTGGATCGGCCAGCCCGCGCAGGCCATTGAGCCGGTCTTGCAGCGCACCCTGACGATTTGCGTGCAGGCGCACATCGGCGCCGCGCGTCAAGCCGTGCGCGCGGCGGGGCACATGCCAGACGCAAAAGATGCAACGCGGACAAACGATGCCGCCATCCGCCTGGAAGCCGCGCGCGATACCCTGCGCCGCTGGCTGTTGGACTATCCGCGCGCGTTCGGTGGTTCATCGGGCGGTGCGTGGCCTGCTGCCGCGCTGCCGGGCTGGAAGGGTATCCGCGACGCCGCGGCGCTGGCGGCCTATTGCCGCGCGTACATTTTCGGCATGGCCGCCCGGAACTGGCTGGCTCTGGACGAGACCGCGCTGAACGACTGGATCGCCGCGCAAGCTACCTTGCCCGCGCAATGGCTGGCGCGGGGCTTGGCCCCGCCGCTGCGGCGGCAGCCGCCGCCCGCCGCTGCCAGTCTGCTAGCCTGGGCCAACGCGCACGCCCTGGAGCTGCTGCGAGGTGACACGCCTGCGCCCGCGCCGCCCCATGCCCTATTTGACGTGCGGCCCGCCGGGCGCGACCTGCCCAGCGTCTTGTTGCTGCACCGGATGCGCCAACTCGCGCGGGCCTGCATCGACGATGCTGATGCGCAAGCGCAGGGCGGCTTGGCTTGCGGCGACATCGGCATCGGCTGGGCGCGCACCGCGCGCGGTTTGCTGCTGCATCTGGCGCGCGTCGAGCAGGGGCGCGTGTGCGCCTACCGCATCCTGCCGCCGACGCTGTGGAACGCCGCGCCCGGCGGCATTCTGACCGGCGCGCTGCAAGGGCTGGCGGCAGGCGATGCGGCCCGCTGCACTGAACAATTGCTGCTGCTGCTCGACCCGTGCGCGCCGTTCACGCTCACGCTGGCCGATGAGGCTGCACAGAACAACGGAGGTATCCGCCGTGCATGAAATGTCATTGGCCGAATCGGTGCGCGATCTGATCGAAGCGCAGGCCAAAAAGGAACGTTTCCGCCATGTCCGCGCGGTGGAATTGGAAGTGGGGCGGCTAGCCGCAGTCGATGTGCAGGCGCTGCGCTTTGCGCTGGATATTGCCTTGCGCGGCACCAGCGCCGAGGGGGCCGAGCTGGTCATCGCCGAACCTGCGGGACAAGCCTGGTGCATGCAGTGCTCGCGCACGGTGGAACTGGCGCAGCGCGGCGACCCTTGTCCGGCTTGCGGCAGCTATCAATTGACCGTGACCGGCGGCGACCAGATGCGCGTGTCGGGGCTGGTGGTGGAATGACCCATCGCCAGAATCGTTTATCAAAGAGACGGCGGCTGGGCTAGCGCGCGCCAGCTTTCCGGCGTTGGATTTTTCAGCAACGTTTGCGCAAAAGCCAAGGCCGATTCAAGGTGGCCTTGAGCTGCCACGGAAAGCCCTTCGCGCATCCCGAAGTCCTCGCCCTTCAAACACAGGGTAAAGCAGGGG
>JAIRQU010000211.1 GCA_031256305.1 Burkholderiaceae bacterium | reverse complement strand
CTCATCAGCTTCGACAACTGGTACAGCACCGACAGCCCGGAAAACGCCGACATCTCGCAAGCCATCTACCGCGACCTCAAGGCCGCCGGGCTGATCGAGGCGCGCACCATTGAGCAGTTCTACGACCCGGTCAAGGGCATGTTTTTGCCCGACCGCTACATCAAGGGCGAATGCCCCAACTGTCACGCCCGCGATCAGTACGGCGACAACTGCGAAGTGTGCGGCGCGGTCTATGCGCCCACCGAGCTGATCGAGCCGTATTCGGCCCTATCGGGCGCCAAGCCCGAACTGCGCGCCTCCGGGCATTTCTTCTTCAAGCTCTCCGACCCGCGCTGCGTGGCCTTTCTGGAGCAGTGGACGCAAGAAGGCCGCCTGCAAAGCGACGTGGCCAACAAAGTGCGCGAATGGATCGCGCCCGGCGAGGATGGCCGCCCCAAGATGGGCGACTGGGACATCAGCCGCGACGCGCCGTACTTCGGCATTGAAATTCCGGACGCGCCGGGCAAATATTTCTACGTGTGGCTCGACGCGCCGGTGGGCTACCTGGCCAGCCTGAAGAACCTGCTGACCCGGCGCGGCCAGGACTTTGCCGCCTACATGGCCCAGCCCGGCCTGGAGCAGTACCACTTCATCGGCAAGGACATCATCACCTTCCACACGCTGTTCTGGCCGGCCATGCTCAAATTCAGCGGCCGCAAGGCGCCCGACAACGTGTTCGTGCATGGCTTTCTCACCGTCAACCACGGCGAGAAGATGAGCAAGAGCCGCGGCACCGGGCTGGACCCGCTGAAATACCTGACGCTGGGCATGAACCCTGAATGGCTGCGCTACTACCTGGCGGCCAAGCTGTCCGCGCGCAACGAGGACATCGACTTCAACGCCGGGGACTTCATGGCGCGCGTTAATGCCGATCTGGTGGGCAAATACGTCAACATCGCCTCGCGCGCGGCGGGCTTTATCAACAAGCGCTTTGGCGGGCGGCTCAGTGAAGTCTCGCCCGACGGCGATGCGCTGCTGACGCATTTGCGCGACGCGCTGCCCGCCATCACCGCCCTGTACGCCGAGCGCGAATTTGGCAAGGTGGTGCGCGAAATCATGCTGCTGGCCGACCGCGTCAACGCCTACGTCGATCACAATAAGCCGTGGGAACTGGCCAAGCGCCCGGACATGGACGCGCACCTGCACGACGTATGCAGCGCCTGCATCGAAGCGTTCCGCATCCTGACAATTTACTTGAAGCCCATCCTGCCCAAGCTGGCCGCCGACGTAGCGGTGTTCCTGATGACGCCGCCGGAAAACTTCAACGACGTGGCCAGCCCCCTGGGCCAAGGCGCACAGATCGGCGCTTATCAACACCTGATGCAGCGCGTGGAAACCGCTCAACTGGATGCGCTGTTTGAAATCGCCGGCAAGTCCCCCGGCCTAAACAACAAGGCCACGCCCGCCGTGCCGAATGCCAGCGCCAACAGTCCCGCCCCCGGCGGTGAACCGGTCGCGCCGATGATTTCACTTGACGATTTCGCCAAGATCGATCTGCGCATCGCCCGCATCGTCGATTGCGCGGCAGTGGAAGGCTCGGTCAAGCTGCTGCGCCTGACGCTGGATGCCGGCGAAACCGACGCCCAAGGCCAGCCGCGCCTGCGCAACGTGTTCAGCGGCATCGCCAGTTGCTACCGGCCCGAAGACCTGAAAGGCAAACTCACCGTGCTGGTCGCCAACCTGGCACCGCGCAAGATGAAGTTCGGCGTCAGCGAAGGCATGGTGCTGGCCGCCAGCCACGGCGACGAAACCGCGCACCCCGGCATCTACGTGCTGGAACCCGTCACCGGTGCGCAGCCGGGAATGCGGATTCATTAGCCATCTTTACGCCCTGTCAAGCCGCTGATTAACCGATACCGATACGGCTGTTCATCGGTGTGCGCTAACGGTATTCTTGTGGCGTTTCTTTTTGAAATAAACATGGTCGCATAAAGATGGCCATAGACAAAGCCAAGAAGGGCAAAGATCAAGTGGTCAACACCAGATTTGCAGTGATATGCGCACGCTATCTGCTGGATGCAGACTTTTGCAACGTTGCCAGCGGTCAGAGCGGGCAGCTCAATCACCTGCTTTGCAGGCCCAGAGCGCCGATTGATCCCCGTGCACGATCAACCCCCGGATGCACGCGGCACCATTCCCGGTGCAGCGGGTGCCGGGACATATCTGGGTACGGCCATCAGCGTGGCATTACGCGGCACGTCAAAGCGCATGAGGTTTTATCCGACGCTTGACCCGGTCAAACTCTACGAGCACAGCAGCGTGCTGCTGATTGCGCCCCCTCTGAAGTTTGACTAGCGTTCCAGTGTGTTTGGCCATGCCAAGATGCAATGAGAGTCATCGCTTCTTACACTGCAGCGCCACGGTCAAAGAACAAATCAAGGCGCGCGAAGTCAGGATTGAACTGCCCGCTCAAGAGCGATCACTGCAAGAGCAGCGGCGCGGGAAAATCTGCTACGGGCTACGCTCTGCGCGGCTTGCCACCGCGCAATCACGACATCAAAGAAAACGCAACCACAACCTGAGACACTCAACTGATGCACCGCCGGACCGAGAAAAACCGGCACCTATCACCTATCCCTGTCAAAATTCAATCGGCGCCAGCAACCTTATGACCGTCTGGAATGCGACACCTAGCCATCTGGCGCACCCTGCCGAAACGGTCGCGTTTTGGTCACTCCGCGCGGCTTGATCGTGCAGTATTCTCAAATTGATAGCAAGGAACCCGCACAGATCATGTGCCAACTGGTAGGGCGTGTTGGACTCGAACCAACGACCAAGGGATTATGAGTCCCCTGCTCTAACCAACTGAGCTAACGCCCCGGATATTGGAGATTTTAGAGGTTCTGGCGTCACGCTCAATTTTGGCGCGCGCGCTTGATTCCGGCGGCCCAAGGCAAACTGCCTATTCTTGCGGCAGGCTAAGGGCGTTACCCACCAGACGCGAGGTAATGTCCACGATCTGAATCACCCGCTCGTAGGGCATGCGGGTGGGGCCGATCACACCCAACGTGCCCACCACCTCGCCATCGACCTCATACGGCGCGCTGACCAGCGACAGCGCTTGCAGCGCCTCGGCTTGCGCGTTGGCGCTTTCGCCGCCGATGAAGATGCGCACGCCCTCGGCCTGGCTGGATGCGTCGAGCAGCCGGATCAGTTGCGTCTTTTGCTCGAACAGATCGAACGCGCGGCGCAACTGCCGCATGTCACTGGAAAAGTCGGACACTGACAGCAGGTTGCGCTCGCCGGCAATAACCACCGTCTCGTGCGCCTGATTCAGGGCATCCGCGCCGGTCTGCACGGCCACGGCCATCAGCGCCGAGATTTCGGCGCGCAGCCGCTCGGCCTCGCGCCGCAGCCGCGCGCGCACCTGCTCCAGGGTCAGGCCGGAAAAATGCGCGTTGAGATAATTGGCCGTTTCCTGCAATTGACTGGCGCTGTAGTCCACGCCGGTAAACAGCACGCGGTTCTGCACGTCGCCATCGGGCGCGACGATGATGAGTAGCAGCCGCTTTTCGGACAGCCGCAAGAATTCGATGCGCCGGAACACCGACGAGCGGTGCGGCACCATGACCACGCCGACGAATTGCGACAGGCTCGACAACAATTGCGCCGCGTTGACCAGCACGCGCCGCGGCTCGCCCGGCGGCAGCGCGGCCAGCAGAGGCGGCGACCCGCCGCCTTCTTGCAACTCGCTTTGCGCCTGGCTCTGCGCCGCGTCCTGCTTGGCGGTGAGAATGGTGTCGACGAACAGGCGGTAGCCGCGCGCCGTGGGCACGCGCCCGGCGGAGGTGTGCGGGCTGGCGATCAGCCCCATCTCCTCCAGGTCGGACATGACGTTGCGCACCGTCGCGGGCGAAAGCGCCAGCCCCGCGGCACTGGAGAGCGTGCGCGACCCCACGGGCTGCCCGTCGGCAATGTAACGCTCAATCAGCGCATTGAGCAACAGACGGGCACGCTCGTCCAAATCGGGCATGGAGGCATTATGGCGCGACCCCGGTCAGAATCGGGTGAACGCTATTGGCTATCGGTCGGGTCAAGCTCAGGAGACTCAACTGGCGTATTCATTAGGGTGCGCCAAAAAGTTATTTCTATGGAGTACTGGATAGGATTAGTCATAAGGTCAATTTCTCCGGCCCAAATCAGCTTGGACATATCTTGTTTCGGGTGTGGTGTAATTTCCCCATGACCTCGCTACCTGCCCGTCATTTATTCCAGCGCGTTGCCTTGGTCGGCAAGTACCTGGACCCGGCGGCGAACAGCGCGGCCAATGACGAGGCGCAGGTCGCGGCGCGCAAAATCGTTACGGACATTGCCGAGTTTCTGGCCGCGCAGGGCTGCGCGGTGCATCTGGAAGCGCATACCGCGCAAATGGCGGGTATCGAGCAATGGCCAGCGCTGGACGTGCCGGGCATTGGCGCGATGTGCGATTTGTGCGTGGTGGCCGGGGGCGACGGCACGATGCTGGGCATCGGGCGGCAGTTGGCGCGTTTTGGCACGCCGCTGGTGGGCATCAATCTGGGGCGGCTGGGGTTCATTACCGACATCGCCCTGAACGAGTACCGCGCGGCGCTGCCGCCGATTCTGGCGGGCGAGTACGAAGAAGATTTGCGCGCGCTGATGCAGGCCCAGGTGTGGCGCGCGGGCCGCGCCGTGTTTGAGGCGTATGCACTCAACGACATGGTGGTCAACCGCGGCGCCAGCACCAGCATGGTGGAGCTGCGCGTGGAGGTGGACGGGCATTTCGTGGCCAACCACCGCGCCGATGGCATCATCGCCGCCACGCCCACCGGATCGACCGCCTACGCGCTGTCGGCGGGCGGGCCGTTGCTGCATCCGCAGGTGCCCGCCTGGACGCTGGTGCCGATTGCGCCGCACACGCTGTCCAACCGGCCCGTGGTATTGCCTGCCGCGCTGGAGATCGCCATCGAAATCATCTCCGGCCAGCAGGCCAGCGCAAGCTTCGACACGCAGTCCTTTGCCGCGCTGCGCCAGGGCGACCGCATTGTGGCGCGGCGTTCGGCGCATCGCGCGCGCTTTTTGCATCCGCGCGGCTGGAACTACTTCGACACGCTGCGCGAAAAGCTACTGTGGAACGAAAGGAGCGCGCCGCCATCATGAGCCTGCGCCACTTGACCTTGCGCGATTTCGTCATCGTGCCCGCGCTGGACGTGGCGCTGAACGCGGGCTTTACGGCGCTGACGGGCGAGACCGGCGCGGGCAAGTCGATTCTGGTCGATGCGCTGCAACTGGCGCTGGGCGCGCGCGGCGACGCGATCTGGGTGCGCGAGGGCGCGCCGCGCTGCGAGATCAGCGCCGGATTCGACGCGCCGCCCGCCGCCGCGCAGTGGTGCGCGGAACAGGGCTTTGACGCCGGGGACGGCGATGCCCTGCTGGTGCGTCGCGCCATCGACCGCGCGGGCAAGAGCCGCGCCTGGATCAACGGCGCGCCCGCGACAGTGGCGCAATTGCGCGCGTTGGGCGAGTTGCTGGTGGACATCCACGGCCAGCACGACTGGCAGGCGCTAACCCGCCCGGCGTCGGTGCGCGGCCTGCTGGACGCCTATGGCCGCATCGACACTGCGCCGTTAGCGGCGGCCTGGCGCACCTGGCAAGCTGCCGGGCAGGCGCTGGACGCGGCGCAAACGGCACAGCAACGGCTGGGCGAGGAACGCGAACGCCTGCTGTGGCAGATCGGCGAGACGGAAAAACTCGCCCCCGGCATGCAGGAGTGGCCAGATCTGAATCTGCGGCATGCGCGCTTGTCCAACGCGCAGGGATTGATTGACGCGGCGCAAACGACGGTGCAAGCCATCGAAGGCGGCGATGACGAGTCAAGCGGCGGCGCGTTGCCCTTGCTGGCGCAAGCTGCGGCGGCGCTGTCGGCGCAGCAGCACATTGAGCCGGAATTCGCCGACGCGGCCAGCGTGCTGGAATCGTGCACGGCACAGTTGCGCGATGTCAGCCACGGCTTGCACGCTTATCTGGGCCGCGCCGAAACCGACCCGGAGCAGCTTGCGGCGCTTGATGAGCGTCTGGCGCAATGGCTGGGTCTGGCACGGCGCTGGCGGCTCGCGCCCGAACAGTTGCCTGCGCAACTGGCGCAATGGCAAGGCGAATTGGCCCAATTGGACGCACAGGCCGATCTGGCCGTGCTGCAAGCGCAGGCCCAAGCCGCGCAGCAGGCGTGGCTGGCGCTGGCCCGGCAGATTTCCGCCGCGCGCGGACAAGCCGCGCCGCGCTTGTCGGCGGCGGTCACGGCGGCGATGCAGCAATTGGGCATGGCCGGAGGGCGCTTCAAGGTCGCGCTCGCGGCGCAGGACAAACCGGCGGCGCATGGTCTGGAAGGCGTGCAGTTTCTGGTCGCGCCGCACCCCGGCGCAATGCCGCGCCCGCTGGAGCGCATCGCATCGGGCGGCGAACTCTCGCGTCTGGCGCTGGCCATCGCCGTCACCACCAGCGAGCTTGGGCAAGCGCCCACGCTGGTGTTCGACGAGGTGGACGCGGGCATCGGCGGCGCGGTGGCCGCTACCGTCGGGCACATGCTGCAACGGCTGGGACATGACCGGCAGGTGCTGTGCGTAACCCATCTGGCACAAGTGGCCGCCTGCGCCGACCATCATTTCGTGGTGGACAAACGGCCCGGCGCGGACAGCGACGCCAGTTGCGGCGTGGTCAGCACGGTACAGGCGGCGCTGGCCGACGCGCGCGTGACCGAAATCGCGCGGATGCTCGGCGGCGACGCGGCATCGCCCATCACGCGCGCGCACGCGGCGCAATTTCTGGCGCAAGCCGCGCAGACCACGCCAGCCGCGAAAAACAGGCATGACAGGCATGGCGCGCGCGATTTGCAAGAGACGCGGCCATGAATCAGGACCTGGCCGTTATCACCGGCATGTCCGGTTCGGGCAAGTCGATTGCCCTGCACGCGCTGGAAGATGCCGGTTACTACTGCGTGGACAACCTGCCATTGCCGCTGCTGGAACCGCTGCTGGCGCTGGAGGATAAAACCAGCGGCCGCAAGCTGGCCGTGGCAATGGACGTGCGCGGAGGCGACGCCATTCCGCGCCTGCCGTATCTGCTCGACGAATTGGAACGCGGCGGCGTCAAGCCGCGCCTGATCTTTCTGGACACCAACGACGATACGCTGATCCGGCGCTTTTCCGCCACGCGCCGACGCCACCCGCTGTCGCGCCCGGACGACGGCAGCGCGCGCCAGTCGCTGATACAGGCCATCGCGCGCGAACGCAATCTGCTATGCAACCTGCGCGAGCGCGCGCACGTCATCGACACCAGCTTTCTGCGCCCCGCGCAGTTGATGACCTTTGTCAAGCAACTTATCGACGCCAACGCCGCGCACCTGACGCTGGTGCTGGAATCATTCGCCTTCAAGCACGGCATCACGCAGGATGCCGATTACGTGTTCGACGTGCGGATGCTGCCCAACCCGTTTTATGAAGAAGGGCTGCGCAATCTCACCGGGCTGGATCAGCCGGTCATCGACTTTCTGCGCGGGCAACCGCAAGTGGACGCGATAGCACAGCAAATCACG
>JAIRQU010000085.1 GCA_031256305.1 Burkholderiaceae bacterium | reverse complement strand
GCGCCAACGCCCTGCCGTCGCTGGGCGACGCGGGCGACATGACGCCGCTGGAGGAGCGCAAGCTGGGCGATCTGATTGTGCGCGACCTCTACAGTGACCCGGCCTACATGGACGACCCGATTCTGGGCGATTACGTCGATGGCATCTGGCGGCGCTTGCTGGCCGTCGCCGAGGTGCGCGGGAACCTGACGGCGGAGCTGGCGCAACGCTACGCCTGGCGCCTGCTGCTGGTGCGCGACCGCGAGGTCAATTCCTTTGCCATGCCCGGCGGCTATATCGGGGTCAACCTGGGCATGATCGGCGTGGTCGATTCGCGCGACGAGCTGGCGGCGGTGCTGGCCCACGAGACCAGTCACATCATGCAGCGCCACATCGCGCGCATGATCGCGCGCCAGAACCGCGAGCAGCCGCTGTTGCTGGCGGCGATGGTGGCGGGCATTCTGGCGGGCCTGCGCAACCCGGAGATTGGCGCGGCGGCGGTGGCCGGCGGTCAGGCCACGGCGGTAGCGCGGCAATTGCACTTTTCGCGCAACATGGAGCGCGAGGCTGACCGCATCGGCTACGGCGTGTTCGTGCAGGCCGGCTTTGATCCCTGGGGGTTCGTGAGCATGTTTGAAAAGCTCATGGCCGCCTCGCGCCTCAACGACAACGGCGACTGGCCTTTTTTGCGCGACCACCCGCTGACCACCGAGCGCATTGCCGATATGCAGGAGCGCCAGCGCAGCCTGCAAGGGCGGCCCAAGCCCGCGCCGGACTGGGAGGCGCTGCTGATGGCCGCGCGCGCGCGGGTGCTGGGCGAGCCGGGCGTGGACATGCTGCGCGGCTGGGCGCGGATGCCGGAGACCACCGAGTTCGCCAGACTGCCTCCGCCGCAGCGCGCCGCCGCGCTCTACGCCGCGGCGCTGTCGCAGGCGGCCTTGCACAACCTGCCCCAGGCGCAAAGTCTGGCCGAGCAATTGGCGGCGCTGACCAGCGGCCATGCCGGGGCAATGCGGCAAACCCGGCTGCTGCAAGCCGAGCTGGCCGTGCAGGCCCGGCAGCCCGCGCGCGCGCTGCAACTGCTGCCCGCCAGCGCGGAGGCCGCCGCGGCCCAGTCCGCCGCTACCGGCGGAACTCTGGAAATCAGCGATGCCACGAATGACGCCAGCGCCATGGGCGGCCCCGGCGCGGGCGGCGGCGCCGATCCTGCGCGCGTGCGCTTTGCCGGACGGGCCGCGCTGCTGTTGCGCGTGCAGGCGCAACTGCAAACCGGGCAGCGGGGGCAAATTGACGATGCCGCGTCCAGCCTGCGCGCCTGGGTCAGCATTCATCCCGATGACGCGCTGGCCTGGCAGCGGCTGGCGCAGGCCAACTGGGCGCTGGGCCAGGAACTGCGCGCTCTGCGCGCCGATGGCGAGGCGCAAATGGCCAACCTGGACTACGCCGGCGCCATTGACCGCTGGCGCGCCGCGCAAGACTATTCGCGCAAACACCAGAGCGCCGCCGATGACTTGATCGAAGGCAGTATCGTGGACGTGCGCCTGCGCGCGGCGCAAGAGGCATTCAAGCGGCAGAAGGAAGAGGAGAAAAAGTACGGGTGAGGGGCAGCCCGCATCACATCGCTAGTGGATCCACGTCGATGGCCCAGCGCACGATGGCGCGGTGAGCCTTGTCCGCGCGCAAACCGTGCAGCAACGGCGCGCAGGCGGCCAGCACGGCTTGCAGCGCGGGGCGCGAGCGGCTTTCCAGCAGCAGTTGCGCGCGCTCGACGTTGGCCACGCGCGCTACCGGCAGCGGCACCGGCGCATACCAGGTGACTTGCCGCCAGACTTCGGGGGGCAGTGCGGAGGGCGGCAGCTTGGGCGCGGCGGTTGCGGCCTCTGATCCCGGTCCAGTTGTTTCATACGCCGGGCTTTGCATCGTTCGGCTGGCCTGCACGCTGGCCCAGTCCCGCGCGGCGGCCAGAAACGCCTGCGCGGCGGCTTGGCCCTGCGCGCCACGCGCGTCGGCGCGCAACAGGGCCAAGTGGGTAAAGGGCGGCAGACCCGCCTCGGCGCGCTGGGCCAGTTGGCGCGCGGCAAAGGCGGGGTAATCGTGCGCGGTCAGCGCGGCAAACAGCGGGTGGCCAGGGCTGGCGGTCTGCACCCACATTTCACTGTTCTGCGCGGTGTCGGCGGTGCGCCCGGCGCGGCCCGCCGCCTGTATCAACAGCGCAAACAAGCGTTCGGGGGCGCGAAAGTCGCTGGAATACAGCAATCCGTCCGGGTCGATGGCCGCCACCAGCGTGACGCGTCGGAAGTCGTGCCCTTTGGCGATCATCTGGGTGCCCACCAGCACGTCGGCCTCGCCCCGATGCACGGCGGCCAGCAGCGCCGCCAGATCGCCCGCGCCGCGCGCGGCATCGGCGTCGATGCGCAAGATGCGCACCCCGCCGCCCTGGGACGGCCCGGCGGCGGGCGCTCCCTCGATGGGCAGCGCAGCAGGCGCGGCCGCGGAGCGTGGGGGCGCAGGTACATCGGCCAGCAGATCGGCCAGGTGTTCTTCCAGCCGCTCGGTGCCGCGCCCGATCAGCGTCAGATCGGCGTTGCCGCACACCGGACAGGCGCGCGGCACGCGCTCGGTCAGGCCGCAGTGATGGCAGCGCAGCGTGCGGTCGAATTTGTGGAACACCCGGTAGGCGCTGCAATGAGGGCATTCGCTCTTCCAGCCGCAGTCCTGGCAGTGCAGCACCGGCGCATAGCCGCGGCGGTTGAGCAGCAGCAGCGCTTGCTCGCCGCGCGCCACGCGCTGCGCAATGGCCGCCAGCAGCGACGGCGCAATCAGCGCGCCGCGCGGCTGGCGCGTCATGTCGAGCAGGCGCACGCGGGGCAGTCCGGCGTCCACGCCTTGCGTATTGGCGCTCGCACGGGTATCCGGCGCCGGCGCGGCCGTGGTGCCGTTCCCGGCTGAGGGCAGCGCAACCGGCGCAGTCGCGGAGCGTGGGGGCGCGCTGATCCGATAGGGCATGACAATGCGTCGGTAGCGCCCCGGCCCGCCTTCGATCTGGGGCGTGCTGGCGTGCCAGCTTTCCAGCGAGGGGGTGGCCGAGCCGAGGATGACCGGGATGCCCGCCGCGCGCGCG
>JAIRQU010000064.1 GCA_031256305.1 Burkholderiaceae bacterium | reverse complement strand
CGTCAGGCGGCGCGGCGGCAGGATCGGCCATTCAAATTTCGCGCACGAAAGGGTTGTTGCGCCGCTCGCGTCCGAAAGTGCTCTCCGGTCCGTGGCCGGGGATGAACACCGTCTCGTCGCCTATCGGCCACAGGCGCGCGCGGATGCTGTCGATGAGCTGATCGGCGTCGCCCCCCATCAGGTCGGTGCGGCCTATGCTGCCCGCGAACAGCACGTCGCCCACGAACGCGCGCCCAATCTGCGGCGCGTGAAACACCACGTGCCCCGGCGTGTGGCCCGGACAATGCCGCACGCCGATGGCGTGGCCCGCCAGCACCAGCGTGTCGCCATCGACCAGCCAGCGCGCGGGGGTGAAGGGTTGCGCGGGCGGAAAACCGAACATCGCGCCTTGCTGGGGCAGCGCCGCGATCCAGTCCGCGTCGCCCCGGTGCGGCCCGATGATGGGAATGGCCAGTTGCCGCGCCAACGCACCCGCTCCACCCGCGTGGTCGATATGCGCATGGGTAATCCAGATTTGCCCGATCTTCAGGCCCAGGCGCTGGGCCTCGGCCAGCACCCGATCCAGATCGCCGCCGGGGTCGATTACCGCCGCCTCATGCGGTGCGGGCGTGGCATCGTCCCACAACAGCGAACAATTCTGCGCGAACGCGGTAACGGGAATGACGTGGTAACGCAGCATGACAGCCCTTGTTTGGGATGATTCCTATTTCGCAAACATCTCTTGCCAAATTTCCAAGCCTGGCGATCCGGGCGGTGGCGCGGCGTCCAGGGGGCCATCGCCTCTGCTGCCGCGGGGGTTCGAGCGTCAGCGGGGCGATGCCGTCAATATACCGGGTTCAGTCATGAGCAACGCCCGCGCGGCGGGATCGGGGGTGATGCGAACAGGCTTGAACTGGACGGCGTAGGTGTCTTGCCACAGCTTTTGCCACCGCCGGGATGCGTCCACGCTTATTTTGAAGGCAACGACCCTGGGCGCGCTGGCAACACCGCCCGCCAGCGCCAGCACATCTTGCGTCTGGTTCAGAAAAGGCGACAAGACAAAACCCGAACGGCCTATCGCGGCCATAAAGCGCCGCCGCTGAACCTGCCCATTGTCCAGCGCGAGTTCTATGCTCAGTTGCGGCGGCTTGTACAGGGCGCTTACCAGCTTGCCCAGCGGCGTGAGTTCAAGATTCACCGTGGCCCACAGCGGCCTGCCGTCATCGGGCACGGCAACGCGCTCGCCCAGCCGCGCGGCGCCGGTAAAGGATGCGGACGGATCAATAGCCGCCGTGGCGGGGCCGGCATGGCGGGCAAATTGCACATAGCCGTCAGTGCGGGCCACGGCGGTATAGTGGCCCAGCAAGGGAATCAGACTGCCCGCGTCATCAAGCGGGGCCAGGCGGTTGTCGATGGGCGCGAGTGAAAAGAAGATCGTGTCCGCTCCTGCGCGCTCCAAATGATCGGCGTTGAGCCGATCCAGCCCCGGCGTGTAGGCCGAATAGCTCTGAAAAACCGGGCGGCCATTCCAGGCCAGGTGGTTAGCAAAAATGGCCGACTGCTCGGTGGGGTAAATATCGACGGAGCCTTTGAGCGGGGGCACCGGTTCATGGGCGCGGATATTGGCCTCGGCGTTGGCAAAGGCGGCGGGAAGCGCGCCGGGATGCAAAAGGCGTGTTTCCAAACCATTGATTGTGTCGCCCCAGGTTGTGCGGACAAGATAACCGACATCCCGGTAAAGCCCCTTGGGCGGCACCATGTCGTTTATCCGAAACCACGCCGCCAAAACCAGGATCCATATCAGCAACGCAGGTAACTTGGCGCTGCGCGCCGTAACCGCCAAGGCAACCAGCAGCAGCGATCCCGTAAAAATAAGGACGTGCATATCCTGCCGCACCATGGCAGCCTTAAAGGCAATGAACAGGATCAGGGTCAAGCCGAGCGTCGCGCCCGCCCCGATCAGACCGCGTCCGCGTCCGAATGCAAAGTAAAACCAGATAACGATGACCAGCGACACGCCACAAGCAAGCCGGGGAATGATTGCTGGGCCGCGCGCGGACATCGCTTGCGTATAGCCCGAAATAATGGGGGCCTGCGCGATGAAGTAGCGGGGCAACGCCCCTAGCGGCTGCCCTGCCGTTATCCAGGCCAGACTGGGCGTGAGCGCGCCCAGCAAGAGCAGCGCGCCAGCCGCGCGCCAATGGCCGCGCCAGGCCAGCATCGCCAGCGCGAGCACATAGGCCGCGCCGG
This sequence comes from Burkholderiaceae bacterium, assembly GCA_031256305.1. GTDB lineage: Bacteria > Pseudomonadota > Gammaproteobacteria > Burkholderiales > Burkholderiaceae_C > Ottowia. The sequence goes on along the minus strand of JAIRQU010000064.1, from coordinate 4,329 downwards.
CCACGCCCGCGAAACTGCCCTTGATGACAGGCAACATGCCAACCGCCACCGCCAGCCAGGCAATACCGGCTTGCACAAGCCGGGTCGGGCGCAGATAAAACTTGTCGTCCGGCGCGAGCTGGGTGCGGGCGATGGCCAGAACGAGGAAAAATGGCGCCGCCAGAAACGCGCCATCGTGGATCACTTTTTGCATGGCGATGAGCAAAGGCAGCGCCACGGCCCAGACCAGCCTGCGAGGCGTGAGCGCCAAGGCCACGCCCGCACACAGCCCGCCAGCGAACAGCGCGCTGCCCGCCAGCATCAGCCTATCGGTCGCGGGACTGTACAGCCGCGTGTAGAGCGAGGCCAGTGGGCCGAAAGTAAAAACGATGTCGCGCCCAAAAACCAGCCCGCGCTCGACGGCAACGTTCAAGGCTTGCGCCCATGAGGAGTCAAGTCCGGCCGCCGGCAGGTCGGGCTTGAATGGAATCAGAAACAACGCGGCCAATAGGAGCGATACCACGCCGATTGCGTTGCCTGCCAAGGCTAAAGCGCGGTTGACTGCGCCGGCGGAAATGGCCGCTATCACGCCGCCAACGGGATTGGGCGGCGATGATATGCGTTTGCCAATGGCTATCGGCATGGCCTCATGCGCACGTTCAATGGCTAAAACTCCACCGCTTATGTCCGATATAGCTGGTAAAAACCGGTACCGCGACGCCTGCCAGATGCGCGATGGCGCGATCATGCCAGTGCATGCCGATCCACGGGAAAACCCAGTAGGCCAGTCCGATGCTGACGGCCCAGGTCTGGATCACGGCCACGAGATTGACCAGCGTAAAGTAGAAAACCGAGCGCGCGGTCGAATGCCGGCTTTGCGTGAACACGAACCATTTGGCCAGCGCGAAAGCCGTCAACATGCCCGTGATGTAGGCCGCCACGATGGCCGCCGAATAAGGCATCCACAGGTTGTAGAGCATACGGCTGCCCCAATTGACGGCGGCGGCAAAACCGCCCGTGAGCAGGAACAGCAAAAAGCGCCTGGAGACAAGGCCGCTCTCGCGCTTTGCGGCGGGGGCGTGCGTCATGATGGCGTCACAGCATTCGGGCCATCTTGCGCGCCAGCCCGATGCTTTCGGAAATACCGCGATCCTCTGGGTAGTAATACGACGTGTCGGCCACCAGCAGACCTTGCACCGGCAGCCGGATCGGCGGCAGCCGGTCGAGATAGCCGGGGCCGCAGACCGGCTGCGCGAAGCGGTAACGGCTGGCGCGCATGTCCATGAAATCATCGGGCGCAAGCGCCGGATTGATCTTCATGAGGTAGCGCCTGACCTTGTCGATAAAGGCTGAATCCGGTTCCTGGTATTTCGGATGCTCGCCCGGCATGTAGAAGGGGACATAAACGACGTGGCAGTCCAATGGCCGCAGATTGGTGTATTCAACGATACCCGGCACATCCATTTCAGGATCGTTGATGTTGAGCCAGAAGTTTTCGGTGACGCGCTTTTTGAGCTTGGCAATCACGCACACGACCGCGACATTCTTCACGCCGCGAAACGCCTCCAGCGCATCGGCGGGCAAGCCGGGCATGATCTGCGGTACATAGGGCAGCGGAACCGTGCTGATAACCTGGTCGCAGGGGAAGAATGCCGCATCCGTTCCCCCCGCTTCGATGCCCTTGACCTTGCCGTCCTCGATCACGACCTTGCGCACCGGCGCGCCAAGCCGGAACTGGCCGCCCCGTGCCTCGATATAGCCGCGCATGGCGTCCAGCAGCGTGTCCGATCCGCCTTCCAGATAGCCGAGCTTCTCGCGCATGAGGCTATAGCGCGAACGGCCAATGCGACGGATGCGGCTCCAGATCCAGGCCGCCGACAGGCCGTAGGCATAGTCGTAGAACTTGTAATCGAACAGCTTGCGCCACAACACCTCCCACGCCTGCTGGCCAACCCAGCGGCGCACCCAGCGCGTAGCTTCCAGGCGGTCCAGCGGCTTCCAATCCTCGCGCTTGGTCGAGAGAAAGGCGTGCAGGCCGTAGCGGAACTTGGCCGGCCAGCCCAGCCCCTTGAACTTGAGCAACGCGACCGGGTTGCCCCAAGGCTGTACGCAGCCTTGGTAGTAGTAACCCATTTTGGTTTCGCGCCAGCGCATCTTGTCTTCCAGGCCCAGCTCGCGCAGCACCTGAAAGAAAGCGTGGTCCGAAGTGGCGTGAAAGTGGTAGTAGCGCTCGATGAGCAGGCCGCCAAAATCGAAACCGGCAGCCATGCCGCCCACGCGGTCGTCGGCCTCGAAAACGACGAGCCTGCGCCCGTCCTGGGCTAATTGGTAAGCCGCGCCCAAGCCCATCGGCCCCGCGCCCAATACGGCAATGCGTTCTGCGCTCATGTTTTCAGAACTTCAGGGCAATGGGACTGTAGGCGGGATCGTTGAAGGTCTCATCAATCGCCTGTGCGAAAGGCGTCGCGCGGACGCCGAAGATGCTTTCCCAATCAATGACCTCGAATTCGTCGCCAGCCGTCAGCGCCTTGAGCTGATCGGTGGTGAATGGCGGGTCCTTGTCAAACGCCGCGTAGAGCTTCAGCAGGGCATGAAAGAGACCATAGGGAATCCGCACGATGGCACAGTGCGCGCGCGTCGCCCGTTTGATTTGCCGGATGATGTCGATGTAGTCCATGCGCTCAAGCCCGGTAATATTGAAAGTCTTGCCCTGGATACGCGATTCGATGCTGCTGATGATGATGTTGCAGAAATCCCCGACATACAGCGGCTGGCGCATGTACTTGCCGCTGCCCGGAATCGGAAACACCGGAACACGTTGCATGAAGCGCGAGAGCCAGCCCAGATGCTTGCGGTCGAACCAGCCGAACATCAATGTTGGCCGCAGCACCACGCCGTCAATGCCCGAAGCCAGAACGATCTGCTCCTGCTCGCGCTTGGTTTGCGTGTACCAGTCATTGGCCACTGAATTGCATACCGATGAGCTGATATGCACCGTGTAGGGAATTTGATACTGCTTGATGAGGTCGAGCACGCGCCGCGTCGCGTCAATGTTGTTGCGCACGAAAGGATCGTGCGTGGGCGCGCCAATCTGCGCTTGCAACATGACCACCACATCGGCGCCCTCGAAATACCGCGCCCAATCGCCCGGTTCGGCCAGGTCGGCGTAAACCGCCGTGACATCGGGGTGCAAACCGCGCAGAATTTCAAGGTTGTCCTGGTGCTTGTCGAGCACCACGAGTTGCGTATAGCCGCGCGCCTTCAACCGCGCCACGAGGTTTTGCCCCACCAGACCAGCGCCTCCCGGCAAAACAATGCGAGTGGAATTCATAGGTAATCGTGCGTTATGTACATCCGGGAATAGGAAAAAATACGGCGGCTGCAATGCCGCTGTTGCTGCTGGCGCCAGCGTGCCATCTGCCTGAATACAAAACGCGGCGCGAATCGTATCAGCCCCTATGAGGGTAATCCTACCCTACCACTGGTATTCAATTGTCAATGGCGCGTGGTCGGAAAAACGCTGCTTTTTGCAGATGTCGGCGCGCCGCGCGCCATCTGCGGCGGCCGGCGTGGCTAGGTGATAGTCCAGGCGCCAGCCCACGTTTTTGGCCCATGCCTGGCCCCGGTTGCTCCACCAGGTGTAGGCTGCATCGGTCGCATCGGGATGCAGCCGGCGGTACACGTCCACCAGGCCGCCAGCGGTCAGCAGCTTGTCCATCCAGGCGCGCTCTTCGGGCAGAAAACCGCTGTTTTTCTGGTTGCCGCGCCAGTTCTTCAGGTCGATTTCGCGGTGCGCGATATTCACGTCGCCGCACAGGATGAACTCGCGCCGGGCGCGCAAGTCTTGCAGATGCGGGTAGATTGCGTCCAGAAAGCGGTATTTGGCTGCTTGCCGTTCCTCGCCCGATGAACCGGACGGAAAGTAGCAACTGATGACCGAAAACTTGCGCCGCGCGGTGTCAAAGCGCGCCTCGACATAGCGCCCTTCGGCGTCGAATTCGGGCGCGCCGATGCCCGTGACGACCTCGGACGGTTCCTGGCGCGCGTACAGACCCACGCCGGAATAGCCTTTCTTTTGTGCAAAGTGGAAATAGCCTCGCAGACCCGCCAGCGTCTCGAACCGGCCCCGCACGGCATCGGCCTGCGCCTTGATCTCCTGCACCCCCATACAATCGGGCGCAAGCCGTTCCAGCCAAGGCTCCAGTCCCTTGGCGGCGGCGGAACGGATGCCGTTGAGGTTGAGGCTGGTCAGTTTGAACACAGAGGGAATCACTTTCAAATGAATGACGACGCGCCCGACCCTGCCGCAAGGCCCGCCGCGCCGGCCAGCGCCGACGCCAAGGACGCCCT
>JAIRQU010000019.1 GCA_031256305.1 Burkholderiaceae bacterium | reverse complement strand
GGTCAGGGCCTCGCGCGTGGCGCGGATGCTCAAAGGTTCGTCGTCCACCGGCGCGATCAGGCCCGCTTGCAGGTACGAGGCCAGCCGCCGGGTCTGCGCCAGATAGCTTTTGCCCGATGGCGTGACGAACAAATGCAACTGTCCGCGCGCGCTGTGCCAGACATATTGCGCGCGCGCAACAGCGCCCTGGTATTGCAGCGTGAACCACTGGCCCGGTTGCAGTTCACGCGCCCATTGCAGCGTGTCCTCGCCGGGGCGCGCGCCGCCGGCGGCGATCACTTGCAGATCCTGGCTGGCCACGCCCAGCATCTGCTCCAGCAACGCCGGGTCGAGCAGCAAATCGCCTTCGGGATCGTCGGTGACGACGTCTTCCAGACCGGTCAGCGCGCGCGCCAATTCGTTCATCTGCGCGGGCGAAATGCCGGGGCCGGATGAATTGAATGCCTGTGTGACAGCCTGGTTTATCAGGCGGATGTGCCCGTCCTGTTCGTCGGCCTGCATCGCCAGGGTCTGCATCCCCTCGCGCAGCGTTTTCAGAATGCCGGGCAGATATTGCACAATCTGCTGGCGCTCGGCGTGGTCCGCCTTGGAACTGACGGCCCACAGCAGATCGACGGCGGCTTGCTTGAAGCGCAGCGTCTGCGCGTCCTGCGCGCCGCGCCGCACGGCCGCCAGGGCCAGCACCTCGGACCAGACGCGAAAGAAAAACGCGCGCACATCCTCGTTGACGGGCACCGCGCCCAGCAAATTGCGCAACTCGATGGTGTACTGAATCGCCAGCGCGTCTTTTTGTTCGACCTGCTGGGCCAGCGTGGCGAACTGCTGCGCGTGCTTGCCCTGGGCCAGCGCGCTATTAAGGAATTTCTGGAATTCTTCCAGCACGAGCTGGAATACCTGCTTGCCGGTCTCCGGGTATTGCTCGATGACCTGGACGACGCGCTTGACTTCCTGTTCCAGCCGCGCGCCGTCAACCGAAGCCTCGTCCAGCCCCATGGCGCAAGCGCCCATGCGGTCGATAAGCTGGCGCGCGGGGTGATCGGGCGCGGCGAAGAATTCCGGTTCGGCTAGCGCCACGCGCAGCACCGGCACTTGCAACCGCCCGAACCACACGCGCAGCATGGACGGTATGCGCTCGTCGGCCAGAATCGCCTGGAACATCAGTGACACGATTTCAATGACGGCTTTTTCGTCCGGGCGCTCGGCTTTGTCCTTGAGTGCCTCGGCCTTGTCCTTGAGCTTGCGAACCGCCCGTTCCAGCGCGGCCGCGCCAAGGACCTCCGCTCCGGCTGGCTCCTGGCCGTTTGGCAGGTCTTGCGCTTGCAGCAAAAACGCCGAATCCGGTTCCGCCAAAACCAATGCCAGACCGGGCGACACGGTCCGCGCCGCGCCGCCAATGGCCAAGGCCGCACCATGCCGCTCGGCGAACTGGCGCAAATCCCCCAGCACACCTTGCGCGCGCTGTCGTTGCGCCATGCTCAACGGCACAGCGGCCAGCTCGCCGCCGCCCCAGCCGCCAAACGCTGGCCCAGCCGCGGTAAGCAAAGTAGCGCCGCCCGCCGCCATGCCCGGCCCGCTGCCCAGCGCCAGCCCGCCGCCCGCGCCCATTCCCAAACTGGAGACTGCCCCCCCTGAGCCAGCGCCACGGATCACCGCTTCGTATTGCACCCGGCCCGCGCTACCCGGCGGCGCGTACACAAAACCGCCCGCGGCAGGCGGCGTTCCAACCATTCCCGGCGCGGCGGATGCACCCGCGTCATTGCCGTAATAAAGCGCGGCTTCGTATTGCACCCGGCCCGCGCTACCCGGCGGCGCGTACACGAAGCCGCCCGCGGCGGGCGGCATTCCAGGTATTCCCGGTACGGCGGATGCGCCCGTGGCAACACCCGCGCCGCCCGCGCCACGGCTGTAAAGCGCCGTTTCGTATGGCGTCCGGCCCGCGCTGCCCGGCGGCGCATACGCGAAACTGCCCATGCCGCCAGCAACCGCGGCGCTCTGGCCCGGCGAACCGTCGCCATAACTTGAGCACGCGCTAGCTGGATGCAGACCGCCAGATACGGTAGCCGGACCGCCGGGCACGCCGCCGCCCGCGCCTGCCCTATCGGGCGCGCGCCGCACCTGGTCGCGCAAATCAATTTTGGCGGTGACGCCGCGCTCGGTCAGAAAAGCGTTGGCGTGCCCATAAGCCTCGCTCAGGCTTTGCGCCGCCTGCTGATGAATCGCATCCTGCGCCATGGCCCACTGATGGGGCGTAAGGCCGCAATCGGCCCAGGCGTCAAGCAGCGTCTGGGCGAAAGTTTCCGGCCGCAGCACATCGCCGGGTGAAAAACTGGACAAGCCCTCCAGACGCTGCATCCGGGCGCGCAGATCACTCCATTGCCGCCCCGCCTTGTCTTGAATGGCCAAAACCAAACGCCCGGCGGCAACCGTGCGATCCATCTCGTCATCGTCCACCAAGGCAAAACTGGTCAGACCGCTTTTGTCATCCGCGTCCGCGGCGCGGTCAAGCTCCGGCTCCGCTTTGCCGGCGGGCAGTTCTCCCCGCGCCTTGCGGCGCCATTCGCGCCGCGCCGTCTCCAGCCACGCGCTTGCCTTTTGGCGAAAGGCCGCTTGGGCTTCCATGACTTCAAGCGCGTCAAACGCGGTTTTTTTCGCGTTCGGTATTTCCAGCGCCGCGCTGATTCGTTCCGGCAAGGTCTGAAGCAGCCTGGCGGTTTCATCCGCGAAGCGTTCGCGCGCCTGGCGCGCCAGCGCCAATTCGCCAGAAGGTGAAACGGTAGCCATTGGCAAAATTTTGCTTGATGGGCGACTGTAGCGCGCCGCCCTGTCGCGCCGCCGCATGGCGCATCATGCCCATGCGGCGGATACAAGTTCTTTTCT
>JAIRQU010000234.1 GCA_031256305.1 Burkholderiaceae bacterium | reverse complement strand
GGCCCATTGCGGCGGCTGGTCGATCAGGGCTTCGACTTCTTCCTCCCACGCATCGGGCAGCTTGCTGCCTTGCGCGCTGAAGAACTTGATGCCGTTGTCCGTGTGCGGGTTGTGGCTGGCGCTGATGACCGCGCCCAGGCTGGCGCGCTGCGCCCGCGTCAGGTATGCCACGCCGGGCGTGGGAATGGGGCCAAGCAGCACCACGTCCACGCCGGCGGAAATCAGGCCCGATTCCAGCGCGCTTTCCAGCAGATAGCCCGACAGGCGCGTGTCTTTGCCGATCAGCACCGCGGGCCGCGCATCGTCAGGCGCGCCGCGGCGCAGCGCGCGCCCGGCGGCATGGCCCAGGCGCAGCACGAAATCTGGCGTGACCGGATACTGCCCGACCGTGCCGCGCACGCCATCGGTGCCAAAGTAGCTGCGGCTCATGGGGATGTGCTTTCGTGATTCATGGCAAGCCAGATTTTGACTGCTTGCGCGGTGGTCGCCACATCATGCACCCGCACGATGCGCGCGCCGCGCTCTATGGCCAGTAGTGCCGCTGTTACGCTGACCACCTCCCGCGCGCGTGGAGGCGTAATCCCGCCGCCGCCGGGCCGCCCCAAAGCGGCGGAGGCCCCCGGCACTGGGGCAGCCGGGGCTTCATCCCCTTCTGGGGGCAGCGCACCCTGCGCGGCGGGGGAGCGAGGAGGATCCATTAACGCAGCACCCAACGCCGATTTGCGCGACCAGCCCGCCAGCAAAGGTTGCCCCAGCGCCAGCAGTTCGCGCTGGCGCGCCAGCAGCGCGAAATTCTGCGCCCCGGTTTTGCCGAAGCCGATGCCGGGGTCGAGCACGATGCGCGCGCGCGCGATGCCGCGCGCCGTGAGCGCATCGCGCCGCTCGCGCAAGAACGCCAGCACGGCGCTGACCGCATCGCCGGTCATGGGCTGCGCCTGCATGGTTTGCGGGTCGCCGTGCATGTGCATCAGGCACAGGCCGCACGCGGGATGGCGCGCCGCCACGTCTAGCGCGGCACCGCTTTCACCCGCGCGGCGCAAAGCCCAGATGTCGTTGATGATGTCCGCGCCCGCGTCCAGCGCGGCGGCCATCACTTCAGGCTTGCTGGTATCGACCGAAACTGGCGCGCCCAGTTTGACGGCCTCGCGCACTAGCGGCAGCACGCGCGCCAGTTCCTCGGCCAGCGGCACGGGCGCGCTGCCGGGGCGGGTCGATTCACCGCCGATGTCCAGAATGTCCGCGCCTTCGCGGAGCAGCCGTTCGCAGTGCGCCAGTTGCGCGCGCAGGCCCGCGTGCTGGCCGCCGTCGGAAAACGAATCGGGCGTGGCGTTGACGATGCCCATGATGCGCGGCGCGGACAAGTCGATGCGAAAGCGCGCGGTTTGCCAGTACAGGAGCGTCATTGCCGCTCAGATAACAGCGTCTAAGAAAAAGCGGGGTCGAACCCCGCTTTTGCATTCCAGCCGCGGCGCGGGCTGCATCACGCCGCCGTTGGCGCGGGGTTGGACGGCTGGGCGTTGGCCGGGCCGCTGCCGCTGTCACCGCCGGAGGCGGGCGCGCGCGGCGTCCAGTCTTTAGGCGCGCGCGGCGGGCGGCCCGCCATGATGTCGTCGAGCTGATCGCTGTCGATGGTTTCCCAGTCCAGCAGCGCCTTGGCCATGGCGTGCATCTTGTCCTGGTTGTCCTCAATGAGCTTGCGCGCCAGCGCGTACTGCTCGTCGATGATGCGGCGGATTTCAGCATCGACCTGCTGCATGGTCTCTTCCGAAATGTTGGTGGTTTTGGTCACGCTGCGGCCCAGGAATACCTCGCCTTCGTTTTCGGCATAGACCATCGGGCCGAGCCGGTCGCTCATGCCGTAGCGCATCACCATGTCGCGCGCAATCTGCGTGGCGCGCTCGAAGTCGTTGCTCGCGCCAGTGGTCATCTGGTGCATGAACACCTCTTCGGCCACGCGCCCGCCGAACAACATGCTGATCTGGCCCAGCATGTAGTCCTTGTCGTAGCTGTAGCGGTCGTTTTCGGGCAGGCTCATGGTCACGCCCAGCGCGCGCCCGCGCGGAATGATGGTGACTTTGTGCACCGGGTCGCACTTGGGCAGCAGCCGCCCGATCAGGGCGTGGCCCGATTCGTGATAGGCGGTGTTGCGCCGCTCGGCTTCGGGCATCACCATGCTCTTGCGTTCCGGCCCCATCAGGATCTTGTCCTTGGCGCGCTCGAAGTCCTGCATCTCGACCACGCGGGCGTTACGCCGCGCTGCCATCAGCGCCGCCTCGTTGCACAGGTTGGCCAGATCAGCCCCGCTCATGCCCGGCGTGCCGCGCGCGATCACGCCCGCGCTCACGTCCTGGCCGATGGGCACCTTGCGCATGTGCACGTTGAGAATCTGCTCGCGGCCCCGGATGTCGGGCAGCGTCACGTACACCTGCCGGTCAAAGCGCCCCGGACGCAACAGCGCGGCGTCCAGAATGTCGGGCCGGTTGGTCGCGGCCACCACGATCACGCCCAGATTGGTCTCGAAGCCGTCCATTTCGACGAGCATCTGGTTGAGGGTCTGTTCGCGCTCGTCATTGCCCCCGCCCAAGCCCGCGCCGCGCTGACGGCCCACGGCGTCGATTTCGTCGATGAAGATGATGCACGGCGCGTTCTTCTTGGCGTTCTCGAACATGTCGCGCACCCGCGCCGCGCCCACGCCCACGAACATCTCCACGAAGTCCGAGCCGCTGATGCTGAAGAACGGCACCTTGGCCTCGCCCGCGATGGACTTGGCCAGCAGCGTCTTGCCGGTGCCCGGCGGGCCGACCAGCAGCAGCCCGCGCGGAATGCGCCCGCCGAGCTTCTGGAACTTCTGCGGATCCTTGAGAAAGTCCACCACTTCCCGCACTTCTTCCTTGGCCTCGTCGCACCCGGCCACGTCGGCGAAGGTGACGGCGTTGTTGTTCTCGTCGAGCATCCGCGCGCGGCTGCGGCCAAAGCTGAAGATGCCGCCCCCACGCCCGCCGCCCTGCATCTGGCGCATGAAGTACACCCATACGCCGATCAGCAGCAGCATCGGCCCCCAGCTAATCAGCAACGACATCAGCAGCGAGCCTTCCTGACGCTGCTTGACATCGAATTTGACGCCGTGGTTGATCAGGTCGCCGACCAGCCCGCGGTCCAGGATGGTCGTTTGCGTGGTCACGCGCCGGTCATCGTCCATCGTGGCGGCCACGGTAAAGCTATCGCGCCCTTCCAGGATGGTGGCGTTTTTGACATGGTTGTTGCGCACCTGCTCCAGAAAGTCCGAATAGGCCATGTGGTTGGCGTCAGCCGGGCTGTTGCCTTCGAGCTGCTTGAACACCGTGAACAGCACCATGGCGATCACCAGCCAGATGACGATCTTTGGAATCCATTGATTTTTCAATGTCTGCTCCGACAAGAAAACAAAACCGGATACTCTCCGACTAATTGCAGGACATTTTAGACTTTTCAAGCGCTCGCGCGGAACTGATGCCGTCAATACCCGCGCCGGCCATGCGCCAACCGGGCGTCCCGTCAGGTCTTGGGGGCGTCCGCTTTCAACCCGATACCCGCCAGAAAGGTCTCCGCCGAGCGGCCGCGCGAAGCCTTGGGCTTGATCGGCTTGACGGTCTGAAAGCGGTCTTTGAACAGGCGCGCCAACTGACTGTAGCCGCTGCCGTGGAATAGCTTGACGACCAGCGCGCCGCGCGGTTTGAGGTGCGCGCAGGCAAAGTCCAGCGCCAGTTCCACCAGATGCGCGATGCGCGCCGCGTCGCTCGATTCGATGCCTGAAAGATTGGGGGCCATGTCCGAAACCACCAGATCCGCCGGCGCGCCGCCCAGCGCCTGCGCCAGGCGCGCCAGCACCGCGTCCTCGCGGAAGTCGCCTTCAATAAAGGTCACGCCCTCAATCGGGGCCATCGGCAGCATGTCTAGCGCCACGATGCGGCCATCCAGCGCGCCCGCCGCCGCGCCTTGCGGGGCCAGGCGGCGGCGCAAATACTGGCTCCACGCGCCGGGGGCCGCGCCCAGATCAACCACGGTCATACCCGGCCGCACCAGGCCCAGCAGTTCGTCGATCTCCTTGAGTTTGTAGGCCGCGCGGGCGCGGTAGCCCTCTTTCTGCGCCAGCTTGACGTAGGGGTCGTTGACGTGGTCGTTCAGCCAAGCCTTGTTGACCTTGCGGCTTTTGGTTTTGACTTTCATGTCCCCTGATAATACGGTCATGCCCGAAATTTCCCTGACGCCCGTGCAGCGCAAGGCGCAGCGCGCTCAGGCGCACCACCTTGATCCCGTGGTCATGATCGGCGGCGAGGGTCTGACGCCCGCCGTGCGCCGCGAGGCCGATGCCGCGCTGTCCGCGCACGGCCTGATCAAAATCCGCGTGCTGGCCGGCGAGCGCGACGCGCGTGAGGCCCTATTGCGGCAGCTTGCGCACGAGTTGAACGCCGCGCCGGTGCAGCATATCGGGCGGCTGCTGGTGCTCTGGCGGCCCCTGCCGCCCAAGGCAAAAATTGTGGACGAGGCGCGCAAGAGCGGCCCCAAAACCGTCAAGGTGCTCAAATACAGCGCGCGCGGCGGCCAGCGGCCAGAGGTCAAGCGCGTGCGCGTGCTGGGCAATCAGCGCCTGACCGCCAGCGGCAAGCTCAAAAAAGCCAGTCCGCGCCAGCAGTCGGTCAAAAAAAGCCGCGCCAGCCCTTGATTGCGTTCCCGTATGTCTGCTGAATCCCCGGCGCGGGAGCGCCACGTCCTGTGCATGAAGTGGGGCGTCAAGTACGGTCCCGAATACGTCAACCGCCTGTATGCGATGGCGCGGCGGCGACTGACGGGCGATTTCACCTTCGTGTGCCTGACCGATGATGCGCGCGGCATCCGGCCCGAAGTGCAATGCCACCCGATTCCGCACCTGAACCTGAACCTCAAGTCCGGCGAGCGTGACGGCGCATGGAAAAAACTCACCACTTTCGAGGCCGACCTGTACGGCTTGCGCGGCGTGGCGCTGTTCTTGGATCTGGACGTGGTGGTGGTCGGGCCGCTGGACGATTTTTTCACCCGGCCCGGCGAATTTCTCATCATCCGCGATTACCCGCGCTTCTGGCGCGCGGGCCAGCGCGTCGTGGGCAATTCGTCGGTCTATCGCTTCGAGCTGGGCGCGCACGCCGATGTGCTGCGGCGCTTCCGCGCCAACATGGCCGCGCTGATGCGCCAGTACCGCAACGAGCAGGACTACCTGTCGCACTTTTTGCACGCGCAGGGCAAGCTCGGCTACTGGCCCGACGCCTGGTGCCCCAGCTTTAAATACCACAGCATTCCGCGCTGGCCTGCTAACTACTGGCGCGCGCCGGTCATTCCGCTGGACGCGCGCATCGTGGTGTTCCACGGCGAAATCAATCCGCCCGACGCCATCGCGGGCCGGCGCAACAAGCGCTTGGCGTACATGCGGCCCGCGCCTTGGGTGCGTTCCGCTTGGCAGGATTTGGCGTAACGCGGGGCGCTAACTGGGCGTGAAGGCCAGCCGCACGTAGATCGGCGCGTAAGCCTGCGCCTGGGTGAGTTCCACCAGGTTCTCGCGCGCCAGCTCCAGCAGCGCGATAAAGGTCACGATCAGCACCGGCGCGCCGCGCGCGGGGTCGAACAAGTCCTCGAACGGCGCGAACTGGCGGCCTTGCAGGGCGCGCAGCACCAGCCCCATGTGCTCGCGCACCGACAGCTCCTCGCGGCTGATCTTGTGCCGCTGCACCAGCTTGGCGCGCCGCAGAATGTCGCGCCAGGCCGCTTGCAGTTCGGCCAGATTGACTTGCGGCCAGCGCGGCGTCAGGCTTTGCTCGGCGTACACCTGCGCCTTCAAAAAATCGCGCCCATACTGCGGCAGTTCCGCCAGGCGCGCGGCGGCCAGCTTCATCTGCTCGTATTCCAGCAGGCGGCGCACCAGTTCGGCGCGCGGGTCTTCCGGCTCCTGTCCCTCGGCGCTTTTGCGCGGGGGCAGCAACATGCGCGACTTGATTTCGATCAGCATGGCCGCCATCAGCAGGTATTCGGCGGCCAGTTCCAGGTTGCGGCTGCGGATTTCATCCACGTAACCCAGGTATTGCCGGGTCACGGCGGCCATCGGAATGTCCAGGATATTGAAGTTCTGCCGCCGGATCAGATACAGCAGCAGATCCAGCGGCCCTTCGAACGCCTCCAGAAATATCTCCAGCGCATCGGGCGGAATATAAAGGTCTTGCGGCAGCCGGAACAGCGGCTCGCCGTACAGACGCGCCACCGCGACCTGATCGACTACCTCCGGCATCGGAGCGGCGGACAGGGGTTCGGGCAGATGGCTGGGCGCGGGGCCGGTTAGCGCGGCGGGCGGCGGTTCGGACACTGGGGGCGCGGCGTCAATCGTCGTAATCATCCGCGCCGGTCATATACACGTAAGGCCGCTGCGCCACGCGCGCGGCATCGAACCCGCCGAGCAGATCGCGGTCGAGGTTACGCTCCCACAGCCGCGCGCGGCCCTGGCGTTGGGCCTCTTGCCATTGCGGGTGGTCTTGCTGGAGCTGCGCGAGAAATTGCGTGGCATCCGACGTGTAATGGGGGCGGTAAAACAGGCGGGCAAGAGACATTTGCAAATCTTATGTGACCGGG
>JAIRQU010000208.1 GCA_031256305.1 Burkholderiaceae bacterium | reverse complement strand
CACGAGGACCATGCCAGCTACGCCCGCCGCCAGGATTTGACCTTTGCGGCGCTGACGCAAACGGCTTTGATCGACGCAGCCTGCAAGTACGGTCAAGGGCAGCAGCAGCGCGCCGAAATAGTGCGCCTCGGCAATGGGCGAAATGACCAGCGACCAGCAGATAAAAGCGCCGCACAGCAGGTTTTCAGCCATGTCCGGCTGCTGGCTTGTCTGGGTTGATCGCTGGAATGGGATGCGGCGGATGCGCGCCCACATCACCGCCAGCATCAAGACCGCGCTGGCAGCCACCGCGTAATGGGTCAGAAAGGCGGGCACGCCCAGGCTCAGGAACAGCGCTTCGAGTGACTGGTTGCGCGGTTTGGTGGCATCCAGCAGTTGGCTGTAGAGCGAGGACACCTGTGCCCGCTCGGTGTTCTGCATCATGGCCGGGAGGCCCACCACGTCAATCCAGCGGGCAATTTGATGCAGATTGAACTGCCAGCCCCAGTACAGACTGGGCAGCGCGACGCCCAACAAGACCAACGCGGCGGCGCTGGCGAGTACGGCGCGCCATTGCCGCCGCAGGATGAAATAGACGATCAATACGATAGGAAATACCTTCAGCAGCACCGCGCAAGCCAAGCTGAACCCCGCTGCGGCGGGGCGATTTTTCAAATGGAAATAAAAAGTCGCCATCATGAAAAAGAACATGAATGGCGACGCCTGGCTGCGCAAGGTGCCAGAGACCAGCAAGGTCGATAGACAAAACAGCGGCAAGCCATAAACGAGCCAGGGCTTGCGCCTGAGCGGCGTATCGCCGAGCAAGGCGGCGGACATGATGGCCGATGCACCGATGGCCGCCACGGTCAACAGATACCAGAGCAAAGCGCCCAGCGCTAGCGGCATCCGGGCCAGGGGCGTGAGCAAAATGGCGAAAGGCGGCGGATAAACGTAACGCCAGCCCCGGCCATTCTGGACCAGATAAATATCACGATGCTCCAGCAAGGCGCGCCCCGCCGCAACGTAAACGGTGTAGTCGGTGCGCTCAATGGCATCAAAAGCGGCGCGATAGACGGTAATGACGCCCAGAATGATGATGCACAGTACCAGAAAGGCATAGAAGATTCGACGTGCGCGCATGAATCACCGGACGGAAAGTTGAATAACGCAGGCAAAGGGAAAGTGCCGTGGCGGCGCAGCTTAACAAGAAAAGCAGGTGCCGCGCGCGGGTGCGCGCGGCCGGAGCAGAATGCGCGGCCATGAGCGCATGGCAATCGACATCGTTGACGCACGAAATCGCCGCCGCGGCGGCGCGGCTGGTGGTGGACGATGGGCTGGATTACGGCGCGGCCAAGCGGCGCGCGGCCCAAACGCTGGCAGCGCCGCCGCGCGCCGCGCTGCCGGACAACGCGCTGCTCGAGCAGGCCGTGCGCGAGCACATTGCCCTCTTTTGCACCGGAACGCAGCCGCGGGAATTGGCCGCGCTGCGGCGGTTGGCGCTGGCGTGGATGGAGCGCCTGACGCCGTTTCGCCCGTACCTGTCCGGGGCCGTGTGGAACGGCACGGCCACCCGCCGCTCGGACATTCATGTGCAACTGTTCTGCGATGACCCCAAATCCGCCGAAATCGCGCTCATCGACCAGCGCGTGTGTTACGCCGTGCAAACCGTCAAGGGGTTTCGCGGCGAGCTGGTGGACGCGCTGCGGCTGACCTGCCCGTGCCCGGAGCTGGGCGAGCCGGTGGATGTGGTGCTGACGATCTACGACCACGACGACCTGCGCGGCGCGCTCAAACCCGGCTCCGAGGGCAGCGCCGCTCGGGGCAACCGGGCGGCGCTGCTGGCGCTCATGGCGGCGGAACAGGCATGAACACGGGTATTCCCGGCATTTATCCTCTATCCCGCCGGCAATTTCTGTCTTTGGCGGCCATTTTGTCTGCGGAAGCGGGCTTGGCGGGATGCGATAGCTCGACCCGAAACAGTGCGGATGCGGCGGCATTGGCGGCATTTTGGGCGCTGCGGCTGCCCGTGGTAGAGCCGGTTTCGGCTGGCGGCAAGGTGGCGCTGGCGGCGTTCCGGGGCCGTCCGCTGCTGGTCAACTTCTGGGCCACCTGGTGCCCGCCGTGCGTAGCGGAATTACCGCTGCTCAACCGTTTCTATGCCGAACGCGGCGCGCGTGACTGGCAATGTCTGGGGCTGGCGGTAGAAGACAAGCCCGAACCCGTGGCCCGGTTTCTGGCCCGCGCGCCAGTGACATACCCGGTCGCGCTGGCGGGACTGGCGGGCGTACAACTGAGTCAAACCTTGGGCAATGCGGACGGCGGATTGCCATTTACGGCGCTTTTTGATGCCAACGGACGCATAACGCACCGCAAAATCGGGCAATTGCAGCTTTCCGACCTGAAAACCTGGCTGGGTTGAAACGCCGCGCGGTACAAAAAATTCACGCCTTGGACAGCGCGAAAGATGAGTTCCCTCGCGCGAATGAGGTAAATTGGAGGCTGTTCGCAACAAATCTACGGGAGGCTGGCATGGACCTGCGCAAACTCAAGACTTTGATTGACCTTATTTCCGAATCCAATGTCTCGGAGCTGGAAATTACCGAAGCCGAAGGCAAAGTACGAATCGTCAAGGGGGGCGCGGCCCCGGCTGCCATGCCCGCGCCTGTTGTTTATGCCGCCGCGCCCGCGCTCCAGACTGCTGCGGCGGCGCCGGCCATCAACGTTCCAGCTCCGGCTGCCGCCGCGCCAGCGGACGAAAAAATCAAGGGATTCGTAGTCAAGTCTCCGATGGTCGGTACCTTTTACCGCTCGGCCAGCCCCGGCGCCGAGCCTTTCGTGGAGGTGGGCGCGCAAGTCAAGGCCGGTGACACGCTGTGCATCGTCGAGGCGATGAAGATTCTCAACGAGATCAACACGGAACAGGCCGGTTCCGTGACCCGGATCTTGGCCGAAAACGGGCAGCCGGTGGAATATGGCCAGCCGCTGTTCGTCATTGAATAACCCCCCGCGACGGAACGCCCCATGTTCAAAAAAATCCTGGTCGCTAACCACGGCTGCTCGCGCCCTGGCGCGGACGGACGCAGTCCGGCAAATTGCCCTGGCGCGCGCCAGCGCGCGGGCGATGAGCCGCGGAGAACGTGATGTTCAAAAAAATCCTGGTCGCTAATCGCGGCGAAATCGCCCTGCGGGTGCAACGCGCTTGCCGCGAAATGGGCGTCAAGGCCGTCATGGTCTATTCCGAGGCTGACCGCGAGGCCAAATACGTCAAACTGGCCGACGAAGCGGTGTGCATCGGCCCGGCGGCCTCCAGCCTGAGTTACCTGAATATGCCGGCCCTTATTTCAGCCGCCGAGGTGACGGACGCCGAGGCCATCCACCCCGGTTACGGGTTCTTGTCGGAAAACGCCGATTTCGCCGAGCGGGTGGAAAACAGCGGCTTCCAGTTCATCGGCCCCACGCCCGACGCCATCCGCCTGATGGGCGACAAGGTATCGGCCAAGCAGGCCATGACCAAGGCGGGCGTGCCGTGCGTGCCGGGGTCCGAGGGCGAGTTGTCAGCCGACCCGTCGGAACTCAAGCGCATCGCCAAGAGCATCGGCTACCCGGTCATCATCAAGGCGGCGGGCGGCGGCGGCGGACGCGGGATGCGCGTGGTGCATACCGAGGCGGCGCTGGTCAACGCCGTGC
>JAIRQU010000189.1 GCA_031256305.1 Burkholderiaceae bacterium | reverse complement strand
CGGACGATTTCGTGGTCGGAAAAGCTGGTGTAGTTGTAGGGAATCTCGCGCAACCGGGCCGACGCGCCGGGCGCGGACGGAACGGAGTTGGGTGCGGCGGGTGCGGTCATGGGGCCGATAATTCTATGCGCCGTATCGAATTTCGGCGGGTGCTGGGGTCAACGCCCGCCGCATGCCGCGCACAGGTTTTGCGCCAGGCGCGCCAGGGCTTGCCACGGGTCGCCGGGCCAGCCGGGGCTGGGCAGGCCCTTGACGATGCCATCGACCGTATGCGCGGCCGCCAGCAGGCTGGCCGCTTGCGCGCCGGTGATGCGCGGCAGGGCGCGTTCGAGCAGGCGTTCGCGCGCGCCCCAGACGCGCGCCTCGCGCAAGGCCATGGGCAAGGGCTTGCCAGAAGCCAGCGCATCCTTGAGGCGATGGATGACGCGAATGTCCTCGGCCAGCGCGTAATGCACCAGGACTTCCGGTTCGCCTTCGGCCTTCAGGCCATCGAGCATTTGCTGGGCGCGCGCGCGCTGGCCGGCCAGCACGGCCTCGGAGAGCTTGAACACGTCATAGCGCGCGACATTGAGCACCGCGTTTTCGATCTGCTCCAGCGAAAGTTCGCCCGCCGGATACAGCAGGCCCAGCTTGACGATTTCCTGGTGCGCGGCCAGCAGATTGCCTTCCACCCGGTCGGCGAAGAATTGCAGCGCACGGCTGCCTTGCTCGCCGGCGCGCACGCGCTGATCCTGCGCGGCCAGGCGCCGCGCAATCCACTGCGGCAGCGCGGCGCGCTCCACCGGGTCGATCTGGATCGCCACGCCGTTGCCTTCCAGCGCCGCGAACCAGGCGCTGGCTTTGGTCTGGCGGTCCAGCCGGGGCAGCGTGACCAGCGTAAAGACGCCGCTGTTGTCTGCGGCATGACTGGCTATTTGTTGCAGCGCGCCGCTGCCGTCCTTGCCCGGCTTGCCTGAAGGGATGCGGATTTCGATGATCTGCTGTCCGGCAAACAGGCTCAAGGCCTGACCCGCCGCCAGCGCCGCGCTCCAGTCGAAGCGCGCGCCCTGCACGGTGTACACCGCGCGTTCGACCGGGCCGCCCGCGGCGGCGCGGATGGCCGCGCGGATGGCGTCCAGCGCCTCCTGCATCAGCAGCGGTTCGTCGCCGTGCAAGGCGTAGAGCGCGCGCGGCCCCTTGACCAGATGCGCGGACAGTTGCGCCAGCGCCAGTTGCATGACGACCGCGTCCGCCCCGTTCTACTGCGCCGCCGATGCGGGCGCATCCAGCCGGATGATGGCCAGCCGCCGCATGACCTGCTGCGCGATGTCGTCCTGCATACTCTGATAGAGCATTTCCGCCTCGGACGCCTTGGACAGCGCCGCTGTGTCGTTGTAACTCTGGTTCATGCGGCGCACGATTTCGGTTTGCGCGATCAGATCGCGCCCGTCCGGCCCGGTGACGCGGAACGAGAAGCGCAACCGCAGCTCATATTCGAGCACATTGCCGTTGACATCCAGGCTCAGGATGGAGTTTTCGCGCTGCTCGCCGGGGCTGATGAGCGTGACTTGCGCCTGGGCGGGGTCGCTCACCACCTTGACTTGGCGCGTGACCGTCAGCTCGCGGCTGATTTGCTGCATTAGCGCGGTTCCCGGCATGGCCAGCCGGATGGTGTTGAAGTTGAAATGCGGCGGCTGGCGCAGCTTGAAGCCGCAGCCCGCCAGCGTGAACGCGATGGGCAAAGTCAGAAAGGCGCGGCGCCCGGCCGCCGGGAATATGGGGATGATCTTGACCATGGTCTTACTCCGCCACCACGTTGACCAGGCGTCCGGGCACGACGATGACGCGCTTGACCGCGCCGCCACCCGCATGATGCTTGGCAAAGGTCTCGCTGCCCAGCGCGATCTGTTCGATTTGCTCGCGGCTGGCGCTGGCGGGCACGGTGATTGCGCCGCGCAGCTTGCCGTTGACTTGCAGCATCAGCTCCACCTCGTCCTGCTGGAGCGCCGCCGGGTCTGGCTGGGGCCAGGGCGCGTCCAGCACATCGCCGGCGCGCGCGGCAAAGCCCAATTCGCGCCAAAGCGCGTGCGCGATATGCGGCGTGACCGGGTAGAGCGCGCGCAGCAACACCGAAAAACCCTCGGCCAGCGCCGCGTTGCCGCCTCGGGAGCCGTCGCTCTTGAAGTTTTCCAGCGCGTTGAGCATCTTCATCGCTCCGGAGACCACGGTGTTGTATTGCAGGCGCTGATAGTCATAATCGACCTGCGCCAGCACGCTGTGAATGTCGCGCCGAAAAGCCTTGGCGGATTTTGGCAGTTCAATGCCAGTCTGCCTGGAATTTCTTGCCGAATCAGCCAGATCAGCTATATTTTCAATAGCAGACAGCTTGGCGCCGAAAGCCCACAGGCGGCGCAGGAAACGGTAGCTGCCTTCCACCGCCGCGTCGTTCCATTCCAGCGTGGCCTCTGGCGGCGCGGTGAACATGGTGTACAGGCGCGCAGTGTCCGCGCCGTATTGCTCGATCAGTTCCTGCGGATCGACCCCGTTGTTCTTGGACTTGGACATGGTGCCCACGCCCTCGTAGTCCACCGGCGTGCCCGCGGGCAGATTGCCTACGGCCTTGTTGAGCCTGGCGCCGGCGACTTTGCCTTCGGCGTCCAGCGCCGGTTCCACGTCGCTGGGCCAGAAGTAGTCCTTGCCGCCTTTTTCGGTGCGGCGCGAATAGATGTGGTTGAGCACCATGCCCTGCGTGAGCAGGCGCGTGAACGGCTCGTCGATGTCCACCAGCCCCAAATCGCGCATGACCTTGGTCCAGAAGCGCGCGTACAGCAGGTGCAGGATGGCGTGCTCGATACCGCCGATGTATTGATCCATCGGCATCCAGTAGCGCGCGCCACCGGCCACCATGGCCTGCCCGTCGCGGGGATCGCAGTAGCGCATGAAGTACCAGGACGAATCGACGAAGGTGTCCATGGTGTCGGTTTCACGCCGCGCCGGTTGGCCGCATTTAGGGCAAGTGCAGTGCAGAAACGGTTCGTGCTTGGCGAGCGGGTTGCCTGAACCGTCAGGCACCAGGTCTTGCGGCAGCACCACCGGCAAGTCTTGTTCCGGCACCGGCACCGCGCCGCAACTGGGGCAGTGGATGATCGGAATCGGCGTGCCCCAATACCGCTGGCGACTGATGCCCCAGTCGCGCAGCCGCCAAGTGATTTTTTTCTCGCCCAGCCCTTTCGCCGCGAGCAGGTCGGTTACCTTGTCCACGGCGGCCTGGTAGGCTAGGCCGTCCAGCGCGCCGGAGTTCATGCACGCGCCCCGCTGCTTGTCGGCGTACCAGTCCCGCCAAGTCTCGTCGCTGAAGGTTTCGCCGGGCACGGCGACGACCTGCCGGATGGCGATGCCGTATTTGCGCGCGAACGCAAAGTCGCGCTCGTCGTGCGCGGGCACGCCCATCACCGCGCCGTCGCCGTAGCCCATCAACACGTAGTTGCCGACCCACACCGGTACGGCTTCGCCCGTCAGCGGGTGCGTCACGGCCAGACCGGTGGGCACGCCTTCCTTTTCCTTGAGCGCCAGTTCCGCCTCGGTGGTGCCGCCCTGGGCGCAGCCGGCGATGAAGGCGGCCAGCGCGGGGTTGGTGCGGGCCGCGTGCGTTGCCAGCGGGTGCTCGGGCGCCACGGCGCAGAAGGTCACGCCCATGATGGTGTCGGCGCGCGTGGTAAACACATAGAGCCGCCCGTTCTGAACCGGCTGGCCATCTTCGTCCCGGATGTCGTGCGCAAAGGCAAAGCGCACGCCCTCGCTTTTACCGATCCAGTTTTCCTGCATCAGCCGCACCCGGTCGGGCCAGCCCGCCAGCGTGGCCTTGGGGTTGCCGATCTGCACGTGCTCCAGCAGTTCCTGCGCGTAGCCGGTGATCTTGAGGTAGTAGCCGGGAATTTCGCGCTTTTCCACCAGCGCGCCGGTGCGCCAGCCGCGCCCGTCGATCACCTGCTCGTTGGCCAGCACGGTCTGATCGACCGGGTCCCAGTTGACCACCTGCGTCTTGCGGTAGGCAATGCCTTTTTCCAGCATCTTCAAGAACAGCCACTGGTTCCATTTGTAGTAATCCGGGTCACAGGTGGCTACCTCGCGGCTCCAATCGATGGCCAGTCCCATCGCCTGCATTTGCCCCTTCATGGTGGCGATGTTGTCGTAAGTCCAGCGCGCCGGCGGCACGCCGTTCTTGATGGCGGCGTTTTCCGCCGGCAGGCCGAAGGCGTCCCAGCCCATCGGCATCAGCACGTTGCAGCCCTTCATGCGCAATTGGCGCGCCAGCATGTCGTTGATGGTGTAGTTGCGCACGTGTCCCATGTGCAGCTTGCCACTAGGGTACGGTAGCATGGAGCAGGCATAGAACTTGGGTTTGCCGGGAGTTTGCGTTACGCGGTAGGCGTCGGCGGCGCGCCAATGCGCCTGCGCGGCGCGCTCTACCGCCTGGGGATCGTATGTGTCTTGCATGGCTGGGCGGATTGTAGAAAGGCCGCCTTGACGGGACGGGCCGCCGGTCAGGGCCGCGTTGCCGGGGACGCGGGCGCGGCGTTACCGGCGGGGGCTGCGCCGGCTGGCGCGTCGGCCACGAAGCCGATGCGGTTCAACCCGGCTTTTTGCGCCTGGCCCATGACTTCAACCACGCGCCCGTAGGGCACGCCCTGATCGGCGCGCAACTGGATTTCGGTTTCGGGGTTGGCGCGGGCGGCATTCTGGAAATCCGTGGCCAATTGATCGGGCGTGACGGGTTTGTTCTCGAAAAATATCTGCCCGGCCTTGTCCACCGCCACGGTCACGAACTTGGGCGGTTCGCCCGGTTGCGCGCCCTCGGCCTTGGGCAGATTCAGCCGGATTGAGCTGGCCAGCAAGGGCGCGGTGATGATGAAGATGACCAGCAGCACCAGCATCACATCCACCAGCGGCGTGACGTTGATGTCGCTCATGGGTTCGGCGCTCTTGGCGCGCTCCAGCCGTCCGAACGCCATGATTTACGACTGCGTCAGCAATTGCCGCAGGTCCAGCGCGAAGCCTTCCAGCTCGGCCTCGATGCGCCCGACGATACGGCCATACCAGTTGTAGGCCAGCACGGCGGGGATGGCCACCGCCAGGCCCGATGCGGTCATGATGAGCGACTCACCCACCGGCCCGGCCACTTGCGCGATGGTCAACTGGTTGGCTCCGGCGATGCTGGTGAGCGCGTGGTAGATGCCCCAGACGGTGCCCAGCAGTCCCACGAAAGGCGAGATCGCGCCCACGGTAGCCAGCAGCACCTGGCCGAATTGCAGACGCGCCAGCGCGCCGTGCAGCGCGTCGCGCAACAGGCGCGTGAGCTGCTGCGCACGGCCTCCGGTGGCGGCCAGCGTGCCCGCGTCGGGCGCTTGCGTGGCGGCGATCAGCGGCGTGACCAGTTCGGCGCGATCCAGCGCCGCTGCGCGCCCCGCGCCCTCGGCGATGGAACCGGCCTGCCAGAACGCCGCGATGGCCGACAGCGCGTCGCCGCGCGCGCGGCGCAACAGCCAGGCTTTCCACAAAATCACCACCCAACTGGCGATGGACATCAACAAAAGCAGCAGCGCCACCGTGCGGCCAATGGCGTCGTTTTCGCGGAAAAGGTGCAACAGATTCATGGTTGAAGAATAGGGGCGGATCAAAGACCCAGCACGTCGTTCATGTCGTAGAGGCCGCACTTGCGGCCCGCGAGAAAGCGCACCGCGCGCAAGCTGCCTTGCGCATAGCCGGCGCGGCTTGATGATTTGTGGCTGATCTCGATGCGCTCGCCCGCGCCCGCGAAGATCGCCGTATGGTCGCCCACGATGTCGCCGCCGCGGATCACGGCAAAGCCGATGGACGCGCCGTCGCGTTCACCGGTCACGCCGCGCCGGTCATAGACGGCGCATTGCTTGAGGTCGCGTCCGAGCGCCTGGGCGATGACCTCGCCCATTTTGAGCGCGGTGCCCGACGGCGCATCGACCTTGTGGCGATGGTGCGCCTCGACGATCTCGATGTCGTAGCCGCTGGCCAGCGCCTTGGCGGCCAGTTCCAGCAGCTTGAAAGTCACGTTCACGCCCACGCTCATGTTGGGTGCAAAGACGATGGGGATGGTTTGCGCGGCTTGGACAATTCGCGCTTTTTGCGCGTCGGTAAAGCCGGTGGTGCCGATGACCATCGCCACGCCTTTTTGCTGGCACGCGGGCAGGTGCGCCAGCGTCGCATCGGGCCGGGTAAAGTCGATCAGCGCGCGCGCGTTCTTGAGTCCCGCATCCAGATCGGCGCTGACCGCCACGCCCGAAGTCCAGCCCGCAAACGCGCCCGCGTCCTGCCCCAGCGCGGGGCTGTCCGCGCGTTCCAGCGCGCCAGTCAGCGCGCAGTCGTCCGCGGCGCGCACCGCCTCGATCAACATGCGGCCCATACGGCCCGTGGCTCCGGCGATGGCGACGCGGTATGGCGGTGCTGCGGTCATGAAGTCAAAACAAATCGGGAGGGGCGGCCAGGGCTGGAATCATTCCAGCGGCGGATAGGTTTTGTCCGGCGCGGACGCGGCGGCGTCGGGCGCGGATGCGGCGGACGCCGGGTTATCGGCGGCAAAACGCTTGAGCTGTTCCGGCGTGGCTTGCAGCGGCGGGACTTTGTCCTTGCGCGTATGGCCGCTGATGCGCTGCACGAATTCGTCTTCGCTGGGCATTTCATCGCCGTCAAAGCGGTCGAGCGCGTCGCCCGAAAAATACAGCGTCAGCCGGTAATGCTGCGGCGGCACGCCCTGGCGGCGCATGGTAAAGACGTAATCCCAGCGGTCGCCCTCAAACAAGGGCGTAATCAGCGGCGTGCCCAGCAGGTCGCGCGCCTGCACGCGCGTCATGCCCGCGTGCAATTGCGCCACCTGTTCGCGCGAGACAAAGTTGCCTTGCACCACTTCAGCCTTGTACGGCGTCAACGAGCTGGCGACGCTGCGCGCGCGCTGACCGATGCTGCTGCACCCGGTCACGCCCAACGCCAAACCCAGCGCCAAGCCAGCCAGCGCTGTCGCCGGAACGCGGAATTTTCCAGGTGAGAACGCATCAAGCCAGATCATGCACAATCACGCCCAAGGTAGGCACGCACAAAAAAGAAACGGCCATTCTACGCAGACTTGGCATTGCTTTTTGGCGCGGCTTTGTCTGCCCTTGCTGTTGGCGCGGCTGTCGCGCCTGTTTGCCGCATGGATACCCTCGTCGAACTCAAGAGCAACGGCCTGAAGGCGACCGCGCCGCGGCTGAAGATTCTGGAAATTTTCTGCCAGCCCCGGCAGCGTCACCTCGCGGCCGAGGACGTGTACCGCCTGTTGATTGCACAAGGGGCCGACGTGGGGCTGGCTACTGTCTATCGCGTGCTCACGCAGTTCGAGCAGGCGGGCATCCTCGCGCGCAGCCATTTCGAGGCCAACAAGGCCGTTTACGAGTTGCGCGAGCAGCAGCACCATGACCATCTGGTGTGCCTGGATTGCGGGCGCGTGCAGGAGCTCTC
>JAIRQU010000183.1 GCA_031256305.1 Burkholderiaceae bacterium | reverse complement strand
GATGGTGGAGCCGCCCCGGATGCGGGGTTGCAAGGGCTTGCGCTGCGCGGCGTGCGCGGCTTCGGCTTGTTGCGCGGCTCTGGCGTTGCGCTCCCAGGCTTTTTCCACCGCGTCCCAGTCCACGCCGTCGTTGTTGGCAAAGCTGTCGTCTTCGGACGCGATGACGGCGCGCTTGAGGTTGTCGGATATCTGGCTGTAATCGCGCCATGGCTGTTGCCAGCTCAGCGGCCCTGGGTTTTGCGTGGTCAGCCGCCAGATTTCGGAACGCTCAAATGCCGTTGAACGCGGGTTGATGACCGCCATCCATGCGATGCGGACGATGAAATACGCCTGTAGCAGCGCCAGCGCCATGATGGCCGCGAGCAGCCAGCGCTCCAGCGCGCGCCAGAACCCGTGCATACCGGCGCGCCGCCTACCGCGCTCCGCTTGCGGCATCGCCGGATGGCGCGACCGATGAGGGGGCGGTCAACACATCCGCTTGCAGCGTGGTCTCCAGCGTTTGCTCGCGCGTGAAGCGAAAGCGCGCGATGATGTCAAATTGGTCGGTATCCCGCCGCATGGCGGGGGTAAAGGGGCCGAACGGTCCAGCCGATTGGGCAATGGCCTCGGCCAGGCGGTCGAGCATCCGGTCGTCCGATCTTTGCACTATCTGCACGTCCAGCACGCGCCCGTCGTGATTGATGAGCAGACTCATCAATAAGGTGCCATAGAGCTTGCGGCCCGCGACTTGCGGAAAGTCGCGCGTGCCGCGCTCCTCAATCTTGCTGCGCATGTTGTCGTAATAGCGGGCATAGGTTGCGCCCAGCGTGGCGGGGCTGAGCCAGCGTTTGCGCGGGCGCGAATTTTCTTCCTGCACCCGGCGCTCGATGGCCGCCAGCAGTTTGGAGAGCTGCTCGCGCGTTTCCTGTTGCGCGCGGGCATCGGGATCTTTGGCCGCGCGCCGCGGGTCGGGCCGGGGCATGGCCGCCAGGCGCGCCTTGACCAGCGTCAGCAATTGCCGCTGTTCTTGCAGCATGGCGTCGATTTGGCTCTGGTTGCGGTTGATGAGCGCATTGCCCGTCGAGTCCTGCCGCGCGGGCGGCAGCGGGGTGCTGGCCATGCGCTTGTCGGCGGCATTGCCGCCGCCGGCTAGATTGACCTGCGCAATGGCCTGCGCCTTGTCAGGCTTGTCCTCGGAGCGCGCATTGACCAGAACCACATCCAGCGCCGTGTCCTGAAATGCGCGCCGGAAGCCTTCCGGGTTGACAAAGCGCACGGCCAATACAGCGCCGTGCAGCAACACGGATAGCGCCAGCGCCCATTGCAGGGTCGTAAGCGATTTGAACGTGCGCGGCATGAAGGCAAGGCAATCAAGAAACAGCCAAGGCCGGATTTTCAGTCGGCGGCTGGAACATTATCGGTTGCGCTGGCGTTTTGCGCGGCGTCGCTTTCGGCCACGTCCAGCGCAATCGCAATGGGGCCTGCGGCCGGTTCGACGGCGTCTTCGTCGTCCGCGGCGGTGTCGCCGGCGGCGTCATGCAGCAGCGCCAGCGCCGTGCCGCGCACGTCCAGCGCAATGTCGTCGATTTCGCCCAGCCGCATCTTGACGCGCGCGCCGCGCGCCGGGCCGGGCGTAAAACCTTGCGCGCCCAGCACCGGCAGCATCAGTGGCAAAGTGTCGGCGCGCGCCAGCCAGACGTTGCCCGCGCCGCCGGGCTGCTCGCGCAGCAGCGTGGCGGTCAATTCCGTAATGCCGTTCTGGCGCAGGTATTGCAGCGTCCAGAACCGCTCCATGCTGGCCTGATGCGCGTTGTAGGCCGTGTAGGCCGCGTCGAACGCGCTGATGATGGCCAGCAGTTGTGCGTCCCTGGGCTTGAACGGCGCGGCCAGCGCGGCGGTGCTGCCGTGCCGCGCGGCGGCGATGAGTTGCCACTGGTTGACCAGATCGACATAGCGCCGCAGCGGCGAGGTGCTCCACGCATAGCAGGCCACGCCAATGCCCGCGTGCGGCAGCGCCTTGGCCCCCATGCGCACCTTGACGCCCGGCGCCAGACTGGCCTGACTGCGGTAGATGGCGGGCACGCCCAATTGCGTCAGCCAGCCGCCCCAGGTATTGTTGGCCAGAATCATGGCCTCGGCCACGATCAGATCCAGCGGCGCGCCGCGCCGCCGCTCGGTGATGACAACCGGCTCCGCGCCGGTGGGCGGCTGGCCTTCGCACGCCGCGTCGCGGAGCAGGCGAAAGTTGTAGTCGGGCCGGTTGAAGGTCTCCGGCTTGCCGCGCGCGGCCTCGCGCCCGCGCTTGAGGTGTTGTGCCAAACGCCACAAAAACGATAGTTGCGGACGTAGTTTTTGCGCTGCTTCCAGGCTATCGTCACGGGATGGCATGGCTTGGGCGTCGGCCCCGTTTGGTATTCCAGATAGCCATTCCCCGGTGACCAGATCGTCCAGCCGGTCGTAGCGCAAGTTAACCGCGATGGGTACGCGCTCCAGCCGCGTTTCGGTGGTCTTGATTTCCAGCGTGGCCTCGTCGAGCGTGACGTACAGCGACAGCGCGGGCGCGGCGCGGCCTGCGGCCAGGGTGTAGCGCGCCACCACGTCATCGGGCAGCATGGTGATCTTGTAGCCGGGCATATAGACCGTGGACAGGCG
>JAIRQU010000149.1 GCA_031256305.1 Burkholderiaceae bacterium | reverse complement strand
ATTAAATTTCCTTCATTGTACGGGAAAAGAAAATTTATTTCCATACCGGCTTCAGGAAGTGCGGCGCTTCGATGGCGGCCTTGCAATAGAAACTTATTGCGCTAGAATAATTGGTTTTGCAGCGCCTTGGCCCCGCGGCAAAAGTTCGTCTGGATCACTCCGCCGGACATCCCCGCCTAAGAGGCTTCCAGCTTAGAGAAGCGCCGACCGCGGAAAAGGGCCTTTCGATCATTGCAAGGAATATGCACTCATGAAAACGTTCAGCGCCAAACCCGCTGACGTGACGCACGAGTGGTTTGTGATTGACGCCACCGACAAGGTGCTCGGCCGGGTCGCCAGCGAAGTGGCCCACCGTCTGCGCGGCAAGCACAAAGCCATCTACACGCCTCACGTCGATACGGGCGACTTCATCGTCGTCGTCAACGCCGCCAAGCTCCGCGTTACCGGAAACAAGGAATTGGACAAAAAATACTACCGCCATACCGGCTACCCCGGCGGTATCCGCGAAACCAATTTCCGCGACATGCAGGCCAAGCACCCTAGCCGCGCGCTGGAAAAAGCCGTCAAGGGCATGCTGCCCAAGGGGCCGCTGGGTTACGCCATGTTCAAAAAGCTCAAGGTTTACGGCGGCGCGGAACATCCGCACTCGGCCCAGCAACCCAAGGCGCTTGCCATCTAAAGGAGCACCGCGATGATTGGTGAATGGAACAACGGCACCGGCCGCCGCAAATCAAGCGTGGCCCGCGTGTTTCTGAAAAAAGGCTCCGGCCAGATTACGGTCAACGGCAAGAGCGTCGAGCAGTTCTTCGGGCGCCAGACCTCGATCATGATCGTCAAACAGCCGCTGGCGCTGACCGATAACCTGGAAGCCTTCGACATCCAGGCCAACGTTAGCGGCGGCGGCGAATCGGGGCAGGCCGGCGCGGTGCGCCACGGCATTACCCGCGCGTTGATCGACTACGACGAGACGCTCAAGCCCCAACTGTCGGCCGCCGGTTACGTGACCCGCGACGCGCGCGAGGTCGAGCGCAAGAAGGTCGGTTTGCATTCGGCGCGCAAGCGCAAGCAGTTCAGCAAGCGCTAAGCCATCGGGCATGGCAGACAGAAAAAACCGCACCGTTCCGCAAGGAGCGCTGCGGTTTTTTACCGCTGAAATCATGATACAAACTGCGATGAACTTTTTTACAGAGATTCAACCATGCTGGGAATGAAGAAGCAACAGCCCGCCGTGCGCAGCGCCGTCGGGCCGGGAATGAGGGTGCTGGGCGAAGTGATGTTCCAGGAGGGCTTGCAAGTCGATGGCACGGTGATGGGCAACGTCATCGCCGCGCCGGGGCAGCCCAGCGCGCTAATCGTCACTGAAACCGGGCATATCGAGGGCGTTGTCAGAGCGGACCAGGTGGTCATCGGCGGCACCGTGATCGGGCCGGTGGAATCGCGCGATTCCCTCGAATTGCTGGCCACGGCGCATGTGCAGGGCGACGTGCGCTACCACACGCTGGAAATGCAGCCCGGCGCGGTCATCGCCGGGCAGTTGCAGCCGCAACTCACGCCCCCGCCCAATCCGGGCGCGCCAGAACCCGAAGAGCCGCGCGAAGAACCGCGCGAGACCAGCAGCGCCGCTCCCGCAGTGCAGGCGCCGACGCTTGCCGACGTCATTCCCCGGCAGGTTGAACCCCGGTTCGATATTTGAAGACCTTGGCGGACGGACGCCCAGGGACTGCGCGTGGCGTGGCGGGCCAAAATCCGGACAAGTTACTAAACTATTGGTTTTTCATTTTGTCAATCGAAACCATCATGACCGCCGCTGCTCAAGAATCTTCCATCGCCGATGCCGCGTCCACGCCGCCCGACCCCATCATTTTTACCGACGCTGCGGCGACCAAGGTGGCCGACCTGATCGCCGAGGAAGGCAACCCCGACCTCAAGCTGCGCGTGTTCGTGCAAGGCGGGGGCTGCGCTGGATTCCAATACGGCTTTACCTTCGATGAAGTCGCCAACGACGACGACACGACCATGACCAAGAACGGCGTGTCGCTGTTGATTGACCCGATGAGCTATCAGTACCTGGCGGGCGCGACCATCGACTACAAGGAAGACCTGCAAGGCGCGCAGTTCGTAATCCGCAATCCCAATGCCGTCACGACGTGCGGTTGCGGTTCGTCGTTCTCGACGGCGGAATAAGCCGCCGCCATCCGGCAATCCCAAAGGCGTTCCGCGGGACGCCTTTTTTATGCGGCGCCTGAGCGCCGCAACGGAAACGCAATGACCATTGGGACGCCGGCAACAGAGCATACGCTGTGGTCAATCGCGGCCCAGACGCAGCCGTCGCCGGTTGTGCGCAGCGCGATGCGCGGGCTATGGCGAGACTTTGGCACGGTCACATGCCATTCCGGTTTGCCGGGGAAAACCACCCTCCTAAAATCAAAAACTGTCTTGTATCTTGTATAGCCACGGCGGTCGAGCATGGGCGAATGCGCGGCCATCCATAACTGCACCAGCGCATGTCCGATACCCTTACTTCAACTTCTTCTGCCGCCGCCTACCCCGTTACCGATGCCGTGCGCGCGGCCATGACCGTTTCGCTGCGCGGCTGCGACGAACTGTTGCCGCAGCCCGAATGGCAGGCCAAGCTGGCGCGCGCGGCGGCCACCGGCCAGCCCCTGCGCATCAAGCTGGGGCTGGACCCGACCGCGCCGGACATTCACCTGGGCCACACGGTGGTGCTGGGCAAGCTGCGCCAGTTGCAGGATTTGGGACACACGGTGATTTTTTTGATCGGTGACTTCACCAGCCTGATCGGCGACCCATCGGGCCGCAACGCCACACGCCCGCCGCTGGCGCCCGAACAGATCCGCGCCAACGCCGAAACGTACCGCGCGCAGGCGTACAAGGTGCTGGACCCGCACCGCACCGAGCTGCGCTACAACAGTGAGTGGAGCGACGCCCTGGGCGCGCGCGGCATGATCGCGCTGGCGGCCCGGTACACCGTGGCGCGGATGATGGAGCGCGAGGATTTCAACCAGCGCTTCAAGACGGGCGCGCCGATCAGCGTGCATGAATTCCTGTATCCGCTGATGCAGGGCTACGACTCCGTGGCGCTCA
>JAIRQU010000084.1 GCA_031256305.1 Burkholderiaceae bacterium | reverse complement strand
CGATTTTCATGATTGGAGTTCCAGTCAGATATGGCAAAGGCGGGTTGCACGCATTGCGCGCCCGCTAAATTGCGTAAAACGTATCATTTTATCGTCTGCCGCTTGCTGGTCACAAAGCGAGTCAACTGGCTGGCCAGATCTAGTTGCGCCAGAAGGCGCGCGCGCGCGGCGCTTGCGCATTCGCGCCACGCATCCAGTTCCAGTGCGGGCAGCGGTGTGGATGCGATGCCGTTCCAGGCGCGGTGGAAATCGCGCAGACTGGGCGGGGCGTCCAGCCAGTCGAGAAAGGCTTGCAGTTTGGCGTGGTGCGCGCCGTCGTGCTGCGGGTAGATGTGCCACACCAGGGGCTGGCCCGCCAGCAGCGCGCGCACCAGTGAATCCTCGCCACGCACGAAGTTCAGGTCGCACCCCCACAACAGTTCGTCGTAGGCGGTTTGCGGCAGGTAGGGCAGCCAGGCCGGTGTTAGCGTGCCCGTAACCGTTGCGCTAGGCGCATTTATGGTGCGCATGGCCTGCCGCGCCGCATCCGCCGCGCGTCCGGCGGTGACGAACAGGCGGGTAGGCTGCGCGCTTTGCCGCCAGCGCGCCAGCAGTTCGGGCAGCGCGGGCGGTTCGTAGCAGAACAGCGATGCGGCGAGCGCGCCAGCAGGCACGCCTTGCGCGCGCCGCCAGGCCGCGCGGTCGAACGCGGCCTGGCGCGCGGGCAAATCGTCTTCGTGCAACAGGCCGCCGGTGGCGGGGGTAAAGCCGGGGTAGTAAAACCACTTGGTCCAACCCGCCGCCGGCCCGTGCAGCACGGGCGAGGGCAAGCCGTGCAGGCGCTCGACATGGCGCTCGGCGCTCAGGTATTCCAGATTGATCCAGACCGGCGGTGGCGCGATGTTCGCGGCAACGCGCTGGGCGCGGGACGCGATGAATTCGGGCGGGATGTCACAGCCGAAGGCTTCGATCCACACGTCGGCGCAAGGCGCTGAATCGGGCAGTGGCGCGAATGGCTGCGTCCACGGCAGCACGGTGATGTTTGCAAGAGCGCCTTGCAATGCGCCGGGGGCCATCCAGCGCAGAGCGCGCGGGTCGTCCACCCACAGCCGCACCGCGTGACCGCGCGCGGCCAGTTGGCGCGATAGCCGCCAGCACACGCCCAAGTCGCCGTGGTTGTCGATGACGCGGCAGAAAATATCCCACAAAGCGGGCGGCGGGTTGCGCGGGTTGGGCACCGCATTAATATAACAATCGTTAAAACATGAGGCATATCCCATGATCGCGCTCAAACTGACCCAGATCGGCAATTCCGTCGGTCTGATCCTGCCCAAGGAATTGCTGGCCCGGCTCAAACTGGAAAAAGGTAACACCCTCTTTGTGACCGAGACAGCCCACGGCGCGGTGATGTTGACGCCCTATGACGCGGACTTCGAGCTGCAAATAGAAGCGGCGCGCAAAATCATGAAGAAGCGGCGTCACGTGCTGCGGGAACTGGCCAAATGAGCGCGACCGTCAGCGGCGGCTGGATCTGGCTGGATGCCCAGGTTTTGCGCGCCGTGCACCAGGAGCAGTTGTCCGAGCATGGCGGCCGCGGCGGGGTACGCGACGAGGGCTTATTTGAATCAGCGATCAACCGCCCCGTGAATCTGGCCGCTTATGGCCAGCCGGATGCTGCCGCCTTGGCAGTTGCCTATGGTTTTGGCCTGGCGCGCAATCAGCTGTTCATCGACGGCAATAAACGCATTGCGTTCGTGGCCGTGGAATTGTTCCTGCATCTTAACGGCTGGGCGCTACAGGCGGACGATGCCCAGTGCGTACTGACCATGCTGGCCTTGGCCGCCGGCGATCTGACGGAAGAGGCCTACGTACAGTGGCTGCGCCAGCATATTCAGCCATTCCAGCCGCAATGATCGTGACCCAGCCATGAGCGATTTGTCTCCATCCGGTAGCGGCGTACCAACCCGCCACAGCCCTGAACTGCTGGCGCAGGTGGGCGCGCTACCCGCGCTGCCGGGGGTTTATCGCTATTTCGATGCGGCTGGCGGCGTGCTCTATGTGGGCAAGGCGCGCAACCTCAAAAAGCGCGTGTCCAGTTATTTCCAGAAGAACCACGCGGACACGCGCATCGGACACATGGTTGGCAAGATCGCGCGGCTGGAGACGACCGTGGTGCGCTCCGAGGCCGAAGCGCTGATTCTGGAAGACAACCTCATCAAGACGCTCAAGCCGCGCTACAACATCCTGTTCCGCGACGACAAGAGCTATCCGTATCTGAAGATCGCCGCGCACGCTTTTCCGCGCATGGCCTATTACCGGGGCGCGATTGACCGCAAGCATCAGTACTTTGGCCCGTATCCGTCGGCCTGGGCGGTCAAGGAGACGATTCAGCTCTTGCAAAAGGTGTTCCGCCTGCGCACCTGCGAGGACACGGTATTTGCCCACCGCACGCGGCCCTGCCTGCTCTACCAGATCAAGCGGTGCAGCGGGCCGTGCGCGGGACTGATTACTCCCGATGCGTATGCTGCCGACGTGGCCGATGCCACGGCCTTTCTCAACGGCAGCGCGCCGCGGATGCTCGCCGAGCTGGAGCGGCGCATGATGGCGCATTCCGACCAGTTGGAGTTCGAACATGCGGCCGATCTGCGCAACCGCATCGCGGCGTTGTCGAAGGTGCTGCACCAGCAGTCGGTAGTGGTGGCTAGCGATCAGGACGTGGACATTCTGGCCGTTGCGGTGCGCGGCGGACGCGCCTGCGTCAATCTGGCGATGGTGCGCGGCGGGCGGCATCTGGGCGACAGGCCCTACTTTCCTGCGCATGTCGATGCGGCGGTTGCGCTGGCCCATGATGCCGATGACCAGGCAACGGCGGACGCGCCTGCAATCCTGACCGTTGAACCGCCGTCCATCGAACGCCAGGTGCTCGAAGCGTTTCTGGCCCAGCACTATCTGGACACGCCGCCGCCGGGCGTGCTGGTGCTGGGCGCGCTGGTCGGGCGCGAGTTGATCGCGGCCCTGAGCGCCCAGGCGGGCCGCCGCGTCACGGCGGTGTTCCAGCCGCGCGAACAGCGCCGCCTGTGGCTGGAGATGGCGCAGAAGAACGCCGATCTGCAATTGGCGCGCTTGCTGGCCGAGGAAGGTTCTCAGCAGGCGCGCACCCGCGCGCTGGCCGAGGCGCTTGATCTGGCGCAGGCTTCCGGCGCCGACCTGGACGCGCTGCGCATGGAGTGCTTCGACATCAGCCATACCGCGGGCGAGGCCACGCAGGCTTCGTGCGTGGTGTTCGCGCACCATGCCATGCAGCCGCGCGAATACCGGCGCTACAACATTGAGGGCATTACGCCCGGCGACGACTATGCCGCCATGCGCCAGGCGCTGCTGCGCCGTTATGGCAAGGTGGCCGAGGCGCTGGGGTTGCAAGCCGCCGCGTCGAATGGGGCGGACGGGGCCGATGCGCAGAACGCCGCCGCGCCGCCCGCAACGGCGCGCTTGCCCGATCTGGTGCTGATCGACGGCGGCAAGGGGCAGGTGGCTGTCGCGCGCGCGGTGTTCGAGGCGCTGGGGCTGCCGCTGGAGCGCATCGTCGGCGTGGAAAAGGGCCAGGGGCGCAAGGTCGGGCTGGAAGAACTGGTGTTTGCCGACGGGCGCGAAAAAATTTATCTGGGCAAGGATTCCGCCGCGCTGATGCTGGTGGCGCAGATCCGCGACGAGGCGCACCGCTTCGCCATTACCGGCATGCGCGCCCGGCGCGCCAGGACGCGCACCGGCGGCAGCCAGCTTGAAGACATTCCCGGCATCGGCCCCAAGCGGCGCGCGCGGCTGTTGCAGCGCTTTGGCGGCATTCGCGGCGTGACCAGCGCCAGCGTGGAAGATATTGCCAGCGTCGAGGGTATCGCGCGCGATCTGGCCGGGGAGATTTACCGGGCGCTGCACTGAGGCGCTGAAGGCATGGGCCGAACCGGCTCCTTGATTGGCTTCATAGTGTAAAATCAAGAAAATTCACGACCACAGACAACCGGGCGGGGGTGAGACCACCGCCCGTTTTTTTTGTCGTGGCGAAAACCCGCAAATCAACGTGACGACGCTGCAACAGACCATCGACGATACCGTGCGCGCACTGGGCTATGAACTAGTGGAGCTGGAACGCTCCGCCGGCGGGCTGTTGCGCGTGACGATCGACTGGCCCTGGTTGCCAGGAACGGCTGCGCCCCCCATTACGCTGGAGGATTGCGAGCGTGTCACGCGCCAGTTGCATTACGCGCTGGAAGTGGCGGGCGCGGATTACCGCCGGTTGGAAGTGGCCTCGCCGGGCATTGACCGACCTTTGCGCCAGGCGCGCGATTTCGAGCGATTTGCCGGCGCGCTGGTGGACGTGACGCTCAAGGAGCCGGTCGGCGCGGCGGTTGCTGGCGGCCTGGTCGCGGCCAACCGCAAGAAGTTTCGCGGCGTATTGAGCGTGGCCGGTGGCGATGCCGCAGCCGATGCGGCTGGCCGCTGGCGGATCGTCTGGCGCGACGAGCCGCCGCCGGGCAAGCCTGGCCGGCGGGTGAGCGCCCAAAAGGCCCAGTGCACGCTGCCGGAGCAGGCATTGGTATTCACGCTGGATGAATTGGCGGCCGCGCGGCTGGCGCCGGTGGTGGATTTCAAGGGCCGCGACGGCAAGGCGGGCCAGGCGGACGTAGGCTGAGGGAAACATGGCCGTGCCGGCCGCTTTTGCTGTGGAGCGTAAAACGACATGAACCGTGAACTGTTGATGCTGGTGGATGCAATCTCGCGCGAGAAGAACGTCGAGCGCGACGTGGTATTCGGCGCCGTGGAGGCGGCGTTGGCCCAGGCGGCCAAGCGCTTGTACCAGGGCGACGTGGACATCCGCGTGGCGATTGACCGCGAAAGCGGCGACTACGAGACTTTCCGCCGCTGGCTGGTGGTGCCCGACGAGGCGGGTTTGCAAAACCCCGATGCCGAGGAATTGCTAATGGACGCCAAGGACCGCGTGGCGGACGCGGAGGTCGGCGAATACATCGAAGAGGGCGTGGAATCGGTGCCCATTGGCCGGATCGGGGCGATGGCGGCCAAGCAGGTAATTTTGCAAAAGATACGCGACGCCGAGCGCGAAATGCTGCTGACCGATTTCATGAGCCGCGGCGAAAAGATATTCATGGGCACGGTCAAGCGCTCCGACGCCAAGGGCGACGTGCTGATCGAGAGCGGGCGCGTGGAAGGGCGCTTGCGGCGCGGTGAAATGATTCCCAAGGAAAACCTGCGCACGGGCGACCGTGTCCGCGCCATCATCCTGGAAGTGGACCCGACGCTGCGCGGCGCGCCGGTCATTCTTTCGCGCGCGGCTCCGGCGTTCATGGTGGAACTGTTTCGCCAGCAGGTGCCGGAAATCGAGCAAGGCCTGCTTGAAATCAAGGCTTGCGTGCGCGATCCCGGCAGCCGCGCCAAGA
>JAIRQU010000072.1 GCA_031256305.1 Burkholderiaceae bacterium | reverse complement strand
CTTGGCGCCGTTCTTTTCGATGGTGTCAAGCAGGGCGGCGTGCTTGTCGCGTAGCC
This sequence comes from Burkholderiaceae bacterium, assembly GCA_031256305.1. GTDB lineage: Bacteria > Pseudomonadota > Gammaproteobacteria > Burkholderiales > Burkholderiaceae_C > Ottowia. The sequence goes on along the minus strand of JAIRQU010000072.1, from coordinate 3,744 downwards.
AGGCGTGCAGGCCCGCCTCGAACGGCAGGATGCTCTTGACCGCCACGTCGTCCATGTAGCCCTTGTTGACCGCGAACAGCGACGCGCCCATCAGGCTGATGGGCAGCGGCGCGTATTGCGGCTGCTTGAGCAGCTCGGTCACGCGCGCGCCGCGGTCAAGCTGCTTGCGGGTGGCTTCGTCCAGGTCGGAGGCGAACTGCGCGAATGCGGCCAGTTCGCGGTACTGCGCCAGGTCGGTGCGGATGCCGCCCGACAGGCCCTTGATCCAACTGGTCTGCGCCGCGCCGCCCACGCGCGAGACCGAAATGCCCGCGTTGATGGCCGGGCGGATGCCGGCGTTGAACAGGCTGGTTTCCAGAAAGATCTGACCGTCGGTAATCGAAATGACGTTGGTGGGCACGAAGGCCGACACGTCGCCCGCCTGCGTTTCGATAATGGGCAGCGCGGTCAGCGATCCGGTCTTGCCCCTGATCTGACCTTGGGTGAATTTTTCGACGTATTCGCCGTTGACGCGCGCGGCGCGCTCCAGCAGGCGCGAATGCAGGTAAAACACGTCGCCCGGATACGCCTCGCGCCCCGGCGGGCGGCGCAGCAGCAGCGACACCTGCCGGTACGCTACCGCCTGCTTGGACAGATCGTCATAGATGATGAGCGCGTCTTCGCCGCGGTCGCGGAAGTATTCACCCATGGTGCAGCCCGAATAGGCCGCCACGTACTGCATGGCCGCCGATTCGCTGGCGGTGGCCGCCACGACGATGGTGTAGTCCATGGCGCCGGCCTTTTCCAGCGAGCGCACCACGTTCTTGACCGACGACGCCTTCTGGCCGATGGCGACATACACGCAGGTCATGTTTTGGCCGCGCTGGTTGATGATGGCGTCGATGGCCACGGCGGTCTTGCCGGTCTGGCGGTCGCCGATGATGAGTTCGCGCTGGCCGCGGCCAATCGGCACCATCGAGTCGATGGCCTTCAGGCCGGTTTGCACCGGCTGGCTGACCGACTGGCGGGCGATAACGCCCGGCGCGACCTTTTCGATCACATCGGTCATCTTGGCGTTGATCGGCCCCTTGCCATCGATGGGCTGCCCCAGCGCGTTGACCACGCGGCCAATCAGCTCGCGGCCCACGGGCACTTCCAGAATGCGGCCGGTACACTTGACCGTATCGCCTTCGGAAATGTGGGCGTATTCGCCCAGAATCACCGCGCCGACCGAATCGCGTTCAAGATTGAGCGCCAGGCCAAAGGTTGGTTGCCCATCGGGCGTAGGCGGGAATTCGAGCATTTCGCCCTGCATCGCGTCCGACAGGCCGTAGATGCGCACGATGCCATCGGACACCGACATGACCGTGCCCTGATTGCGCACCTCGGCGCTGGCGCCCAAGCCCTCGATGCGGCTCTTGATGAGTTCTGAAATCTCTGCGGGATTGAGTTGCATGGCCCGTTCCTGTGTGTTCAAAAATAATTAATCGGGGAAGCTGGTTCCTGTGCGTGCGCGCGTGACTTTAATTCAGGCCGCCAGCGCTGCCTGCATTTGCGCCAGACGCGCCTTGACCGAGGTGTCGAGCACCTCGTCGCCGACCGTCACGCGCACGCCGCCAATCAAGTCGGGCGCGACTTGCACGTCGGCCCTGAGCTTGCAGCCAAAGCGCTTTTCCAGCGCTGGCAGCAGCGCCGCGATTTGCGCCTCGCCCATCGGAAAGGCGCTTTGGATCAGCGCCTCGTTCACGCCCTGCACGGCGCTGGTTTTTTCGGCGAACTGGCGCGCTATTTCGGGCAGCGCCGCCAGGCGTCCGTTGCTGATGACCGTGCACAAAAAGTTGGCGCCTTGCGCCGGCAGCGGGTCTTTGAGCAGACCGGCGATAAGGCTGAATACCTGGCCGGAATCGACCTTGGGATTGGCCGCGAACGCCAGCAGGCGCGCATCGCCGCCAACACTGGCCAGCGGCGTCAACCAGGCTTGCGCGCCCGCCAAATTACCCCTGGCGCTGTCGAACAGCGCCTCGGCGTAAGGCCGCGCGATGGTGGCAAGTTCCGCCATGTCGGTGTCCTTTACAGCTCGGTTTTAAGCTGCGCGAGCAGATCCGCATGCACGGCGGGGTTGACTTCCTTGCGCAGAATCTGCTCGGCGCCCTTGACGGCCAGTTGCGCCACCTGCTCGCGCAGCGCCTCGCGCGCTTGCGCGGCCTGCTGATCGGCATCGGCGCGGGCGGTCGCCAGAATCTTGTTGCCTTCCTCGGCGGCGCGGCCCTTGGCTTCTTCGATGATCTGCTGCGCGCGCCGCTCGGCGTCGGCCAGGCGCGTGGCGATCTCGCTGCGCGAGGCGGCCAGCGTTTGCTCAACGCGCTGATTGGCGTCGGCCAGATCGGTCTTGGCCTGATCGGCGGCGGCCAGTCCGTCGGCAACCTTGGCCGCGCGCGCATCCAACGCGCGGGCAATTGGCGGCCACACAAACTTCATCGTGAAGGCTGCCAGCAGCAGAAAGACGATGATCTGAATGATGAGGGTAGCGGTGATGCTCACGTGTCAACCTCTCTTTGACAGATAAACCAAGGGGCGCTCTCGAAAAAATAACATCAAGCGCGCCAAGCCAGGCTTGGAAGGCGGCGCAATTACTTGACGCCGCCCGCGGCGGCCAGCGCGCCCGCGATCTGGCCCAGGAACGGGTTGGCCGTGGTGAACCACAAGGCAATGCCGACGCCGATGATGAACGAAGCGTCGATCAGGCCAACCAGCAGGAACATCTTGGTTTGCAGCTCATTCATCAATTCGGGCTGACGCGCGGCCGATTCCAGGTATTTGCTGCCCATGACGCCGATGCCGACGCACGCGCCGCACGCGCCCAGGCCAATAATCAGACCGACGGCTATGGCAACATAGCTAATAACTTCCATGATGACTCCTAAAAGGACTTGGGTTGATGAGAAAGGTGAAAGGAAAAATCAATCCGCTGGTCAGTGGTGGTCGTGCGCCTGGCCGATATACACCAGCGTCAGCATCATGAACACGAACGCTTGCAAGACGATGATCAAAATATGGAACACCGCCCAAGCCCAGCCCGCGACGACTTGGCAAATAGCCAGCCCCAGCGAGCCGCCGAAGCTCAGAGTGCCCCATGCGCCGCCCATCAGGGCAATGAGCAGAAAGAGCAGCTCGCCCGCATACATATTGCCAAATAACCGCATACCGTGCGAGATGGTTTTGGCGATGAACTCGATGATCTGCATGGCGAAATTGACAATGCCCAACAGCACGGCGAAGACCGGATTGCGGCTGGTGCCAAACGGCGCGGTGACCAGTTCGTGCGCCCAGCCGCCGATGCCCTTGATCTTGACGCTGTAGAACAGGCTCAGCAGCAACACCGAAATCGACAAGCCCATCGTGATCGACAGGTCGGCGGTGGGCACCACGCGCATATGCGCTTGGGGATTGCCGGTAAGTTTTTCCCACAGGCTGGGCAACAGATCGACCGGCAGCAAATCCATCGTGTTCATCAAGATGATCCAGATAAACACGATCAGCGCCAGCGGCGCGACAAATTTGCGGCTTTGCGCGCTGTTGACGATGCCCTTGGCCTGTCCATCGACAAATTCGACCAGGATTTCCAGCGCCGCCTGAAAGCGCCCCGGCACGCCCGACGTGGCTTTGCGCGCGGCGGCCCACATTACCCAGCAGACGATGACGCCCAGCAGCACGCTCCAGAACACCGAGTCGATGTTGATGACGGAAAAATCAAGGACGCTGGCG
>JAIRQU010000179.1 GCA_031256305.1 Burkholderiaceae bacterium | reverse complement strand
GCTGGCAGAATTGCACGATGCCATGGTGAAAAGCTGCGCGCGTGAGTTCTCGGGTCTGCCCCGGCTCGACGCGCGGGAAGGCTGGGGCGGTGCCATAGGCTGCCCGCGCCCCCAAAAGTTGCGCATCGGCTATTTTCCCGCGGACTTCCACAACCACGCCACCATGTAATTTGATGGCGGGTCTGTTCGAGGCACACGACAAAGCGCGGTTCGAAACCGTCGGCATTTGCCTGGGCGATTACGGCGACCGGCCCGATGACGCCATGCGCGTGCGGGTCAAACAAGCTTTCGACCGCTTCGAGACTGCCGGCCACCTTGATGACACACAACTGTTGGCGCTGGCTCGCACGCTGGACTTGCATATCGCCATTGATCTCAAAGGTCACACCAAGGGTGAGCGCATGAGCATTTTTGCCCAGCGTGTGGCCCCCATCCAGATGCACTATTTGGGCTATCCCGGTACCTTGGGTATGTCCGGCGCCATCGACTATCTGGTGGCCGACCCGGTGCTGATTCCAGCAGCCTTGCGCCCGTTCTATGCCGAAAAAATCATTGAACTGCCCGATTCCTACCAGGTCAATGACCGGCAGCGGGTTATTGATCCCGTCGTGCCCAGCCGCCTGGAACTGGGCCTGCCCGAAGATGCTTTCGTCTTTTGTTGCTTCAACAATAACTACAAGATTACCCGTGATGTATTCGGGCTGTGGATGCAGCTTTTGCAGGATGCGCCCGGCAGCGTGCTGTGGCTACTGGCCGACAACGATGCCGCCGCGCGCAACCTCAAACAGGCGGCGCGGGACGCGGGCATAGCCCCCGGCCGCATCATCTTTGCCCAACGCGCCGAATTGCCGCAGCACTTGGCGCGATACGCGCGGGCCGACCTGTTTCTCGATACCTGGCCCTACAACGCGCACACCACCGCCAGCGATGCCTTGTGGGCTGGACTGCCGGTGCTGACCTGCATGGGCCAGACCTTTGCCTCGCGCGTGGGCGCCAGCCTGCTCACCGCGTGCGGCCTGCCCGAACTGATAACCAGCACGCCCCAAGACTACCTGGCCAGAGCCAAGGAACTGGCGGACGCCCCGGCGCAACTGGCGGCCATCCGGCGCAAGCTTCAGGATACGCGCCTGAACGTGCCACTGTTCGACACCACGCGTTTTACACGGCACTTGGAAAAGGCTTACGACCTAGCCTGGGAGCGGTTTGCACAGGGCTTGCCGCCCGATCACATTACGGTGCCGCCGATGGCTTGAACACCTTGAATGTCAGGTATGCTAGACGCCTTTATCAACGCTGGGCCTGTACCCGCACGCACCTATGTCTGTCCCGCAAATCGAATGGTGGCACTGGATCGTGCTGGGCGTGGCGCTGCTGCTGTGCGAGCTGGCGCTGCCGATGTTCGTGCTGGTGTGGTTCGGTCTGTCGGCGGTGGTGGTGGGCATCGCGCTGGCGCTGTTGCCCCACTTGGGGTTGACGGCGGAGCTGGCGCTGTGGATCGTGCTTTCGCTGGCGCTGGTCGCGTTGTGGTTTTGCGTGTTTCAGTCCGACGCGCACAAGACGCGCGCGGGCATGGCCGACGCGGCCATTGGCGAGGTGGGTCTGCTGTCCAAGGCGGTTGCGCCGTTTGGTAAGGGCGAGGTGCGTTTTCAAAAACCCGTGCTGGGCAGCGAGGTCTGGCCCTGCATTGCCGATGAGGCCATCGCCGCCGATACGCGCGTGAAGGTTGTGCGCGTCGAAGGCAGCCTGATGGCTGTTATTCCTGTTTGAGGAGCTATCAAAATGGAATTATCTAGTGGATTGGTTGTTGCCGTCGTTATCCTGGTGTTCGTGGTGGTCACGCTGGCCAAGGGCATCCGCATCGTGCCGCAGGGCGAGGAGTGGATCGTGCAGCGCCTGGGCAAGTACCACGGCACGCTGCTGCCGGGGCTGCGGCTGATCATTCCCTACCTGGACAACGTGGCCTACAAGCTGGTCACTAAGGACATCATCCTGGACGTGCAGAAGCAGGAGGTCATCACGCGCGACAACGCGGTGATCGTGACCAACGCCATTGCCTTCATCAAAGTCACCGATCCGGTCAAGGCGGTGTACGGCGTGGTCGATTTTGCCGAGGCCATCCGCAACCTCATCATGACCACGCTGCGCTCCATCATCGGTGAGATGGACCTGGACGCGGCGCTATCGAGCCGCGACAAGATCAAGGCACGGCTGCGCGAAAGCATCGCCGACGAGGTGCTGGACTGGGGGCTGTCGGTCAAGTCGGTGGAGTTGCAGGACATCAGCCCGTCGCAATCCATGCAGCGCGCCATGGAGGCGCAGGCCAGCGCCGAGCGCGAGCGCAAGGCCACCGTCACCAAGGCCGAAGGGGCCAAGCAGGCCGCCATTTTGCAAGCGGACGCGCGGCTTGAATCGGCGCGGCGCGACGCCGAGGCGCAGGTTACGCTGGCCGAGGCCAGCGCCCAGGCCATTCGCCGCGTGGCCGACGCGCTGGGCGGACAAGACGCGCCCATGCGCTACCTGCTGGGCG
>JAIRQU010000056.1 GCA_031256305.1 Burkholderiaceae bacterium | reverse complement strand
ATGCACGCTGACCAGCAGCTTATCGAAGACCGCGAAGCCCACCGCGCGCGAGTCGATGCGGCCAAACACGCGCGTGAGTTCCGCCGCGAAGCTCGCCCCCAGCTCCGGCGCGGCGGGCGCGCCGTCATGGCCGCCGCTGAGCGGTCGGGCGGTTTCATCGGGCATGGCCAGCCGCCGGAAGACTATTAGGTCATAGACCGACGTGGCGTCGTAGGCGGTGGGGTGCGCGTCGCTGGCCAGGTCTTGCAGATGCACGTCCAGCAGCATGGAACCGCCCAGGCGCTCGGCGGCGGCCTGGATGTGCGGCAGTTGCGCGTCGAAGTCGGGCCGGTCCACATAAATCCACACGAAGCCGCCATCAGGCGCGGCGGACGGCGCCGCATCCAGAAAACGCAGCGCAGCGCCGGTAAATTCAACGATCTGGAGGGCGCGCTCGTCTTGTACCATGTGCTATTGATTACGTAGCAGCCGGGCCGCGTCGCGGGCGAAATAAGTCAGCACGCCATCGGCCCCCGCGCGCTTGAACGCCAGCAGCGATTCGAGTACCGCCGCGTCGCGGTCGAGCCAGTCGTTTTGCGCCGCCGCTTGCAGCATGGCGTATTCGCCGCTGACCTGGTACGCGAAGGTGGGCACGCGGAATTCGTCCTTGACGCGCCGCACGATGTCCAGATACGGCATCCCCGGCTTGACCATGACCATGTCCGCGCCTTCCTGCAAATCCAGCGCCACCTCGCGCAGCGCCTCATTGCTGTTGCCCGGATCCATTTGATAGACCTTCTTGTTGTTGCGCCCCAGATTCTTGGCCGAGCCGACCGCGTCGCGGAACGGCCCGTAGAACGCGCTGGCGTATTTGGCCGAGTACGCCATGATGCGGGTGTGGATGTGGCCCTTGTCCTCCAGCGCCGCGCGGATGGCGCCGATGCGCCCGTCCATCATGTCGCTGGGCGCGACGATGTCCACGCCCGCCTCGGCCTGCGCCAGCGCCTGCTTGACCAGCATCTTGACCGTATCGTCGTTGACGATGTAGCCGGTTTTGTCCAGCCAGCCATCCTGCCCGTGGCTGGTGTAGGGGTCCAGCGCCACGTCGGTGAGCACGCCCAGTTCGGGGAAGCGCTTTTTCAGCTCGCGCACCACGCGCGGAATCAGCCCCTTGGCGTTGGCCGCCTCGCTGCCCTTGTCGTCCTTGAGCTTGGGGTCGATGGCCGGGAACAACGCCAGCACCGGAATGCCCAGCGTCACGCAATCCTCGGCCACCGGCAGCAGCAAGTCCAGCGACAGGCGCTCCACGCCGGGCATGGAAGGCACGGCCTGGCGCTGCTTTCTGCCCTCGACCACGAACACTGGGTAGATGAAGTCGTCGGGCGTGAGAGCGTGCTCGCGCACCAGGCGGCGCGTAAAGTCGTCGCGCCGCAACCGGCGCGGGCGGTTAGCGGGATAGGGCGCTTGGGCGTGGATGGTCATGGGGCAATTATCGGACGCGGGAGCCAAGGCAGGCAAGAGCCGGCGGGCATGGCCGCGAACCCGTTGTGCTATTTCAATTGAACCGAAACGCTGTCTTCATGCACCGTGATGGCGCCGATCTCGTAGGTCTTAAGCCCCACGGTCAGTTCATCGGGGCGGAAGGTATGCAACGCCTGGCCTTGCAGCAATTGCTGCGCCACCCCAGCGCCGATGCGCTGCAAATGCTGGGCATCCTGACCCGTGACGCCGTCCAGGGCGATATGTTCGGCGTTGGGTTGATCGAGCCGCAGCGTGCGCGTGGACGGGTCGTAGCGCAAGGCGCCGCTGAGGGTGATCTGGCCGCCCGCCGGCTGCGGCAGTAAGACGCTGGCAATCGACACCCTGACGGCAACGGCAATGCGGTTGGCGGCGGCATCCAGACTCAACCGCGGATCGCTCAGGCTGACGCTGAAAAGCGCGCCATACCGCCGGGTAAGCGGAAAGCTGCGCGCGACAAGCTCTTGCAGCTCCTGGCGCGTGATGGTGTATTCGCCGGAAAAAAAGTTGACTCCGACCAGCCCCTGACTGCACGATGCTAGCGCAATGCACGCGCCCAACAGGCTGCGGCGGGTCAGCGCCGGGGACAAGGAATATGCGGAGGGCAAAACGCGGCGAAACGGCATGATTGAAGATTGTGCCCGCTGCGGGCCAGCAAACCCATGTCCTAACAAACCCATGCCCTAATCGAGCCGTTTGTGGAATTTGAGGATTGCCACGGTCATCATCACGGCGGTAAAGGCCAGCAGCGCCAGAATGTCTGGCCACAGCTCCAGCAGGCCCGCGCCGCGCAGCATGACGCCGCGGATCAGGCGCAGCGCGTGCGTCAGCGGCAGGCATTCGGCGATCCACTGCGCCGGGCGCGGCATCCCATCGAACGGAAACATGAAGCCCGACAGCAGAATCGAGGGCAGAAAGACCATCATGGTCAACTGCATGGCCTGGAATTGCGAGCGCACCAGGTTGGAGATCAACATGCCCAGGCTCAGGTTGGCCAGCACCAGCAGCAGCGCGGCCCCATAAACGTCGAGCAGGCTGCCCGCGCAGGGCACATGAAACACCGCCGCGCCAATGGCCAGGATCAGCGTGGTCTGGATCAGGCCGAAAACCACGCAGGGCGTGATCTTGCCGGCCATCAGTTCCACGCTCGACAGCGGCGTGGCGATAAGCAGTTCCAGGTTGCCGCGCTCGCGCTCGCGCACGATGGCCACGGCGGTAAACAGCACCATCGTCATGGTCAGAATCACGCCCACCAGGCCAGGCACGATGTTGACCGCCGAGCGCCGTTCGGGGTTGTAGAAGCTGACCACGCGGATCGGGCCGCTGCCCGGCGTGGAGGCCTGGGGCGTGCGCTCGTCCTGCGCGGTCTGCGCCGCGTCCGACCCGGTCAGCGGCATCTGCGCCAGTTGCATGGCCGCGCTCTGCACCACCGTGTCGCTGCCATCGACCATCACCTGCACGGCCTCGCGTCCGTCGAACAGCCGCGCCTCGAAGTCTGGCGGTATCACGATGCCGATGCTGATCTGGCCGCGCCGCAGGGCGTCGATAAGCTGCCGCGGCGAGGTGGCCGCCAGTTTGGGCGCGATGATGTCCGTGGCCACCATGTCCATCACCGCCGCGCGCGAGGCGGACGTGTTCGCCAGATCCGCAATGCCCGCGGGCAGGTGGCGCAGGTTCAAGTTGATGGCATAGCCGAACAGCACCAGCATCAGGATCGGAATGCCAAACAACATGCCCAGACTCATGCGGTCGCGCCGCCACTGGCGCGCCTCCTTGACTACCACGGCAAAGAAGCGCCGCGCCGAAAGCCGCCCGTTCATCATGCCGGTTCACCTTGCTGGACGGGCTGCCCGGCTGGTCGCCCTGCCCTGGTCGCGGCGACGAACACATCTTCCAGATTGGGCGCCGCTGGCGCGATGCTGGCGCGCAGGCCCGCCGCCTGCAACGCCGCGTCCAGGCGTTGCGGCCAGGCGACGTCGGGCGTGGCGGCCAGCACGCGCAGCGTGTTGCCGATTTGCGCGGCGCTCAACACGCCGGGCAGCGCCGCCAGCAGCGCCTGGGCGCGGCGCGGCTGCCGGGCCTGGACAATAAAGGCGCGGCCCGCCAACGCGCTCATCAGCGCGGCGGGCGCGCCGTCGGCCATCAGGCGGCCATTGTCCAGAATCGCCAGCCGGTGACAGCGCTCGGCCTCGTCCATGTAATGCGTGGACACCAGCAGCGTGGCGCCCGCGTCGGCCAGGTCGAACAGCTTTTCCCAGAAACCGCGCCGCGATTCGGGATCGACAGCGCTGGTCGGCTCGTCCAGAAACAGCAGCTCCGGCGCGTGCGCCACCGCGCCAGCCAGCGCCAGACGCTGCTTTTGCCCGCCGCTCAAGGTGCCCGCAAGTTGCTTTTGCCGGTCGGCCAAAGCGTATTGCGCGACCAGCTCATCGACCCGGTTTTTCACGCGGGCCTTGGACAAGCCCTGCACGGTGGCAAGGAATTCCAGGTTTTCGCGTACCGTCAAATCCTCGTAGAGCGAGAATTTTTGCGTCATGTAGCCAATGCGCCGGCGCAGCGCCTCGGCCTGTTCAGGGATGGGCAGGCCCAGCACCTCGATGGTTCCGCTGGTGGGCGAGAGCAGCCCGCACAACATGCGGATGGTGGTCGATTTGCCGCTGCCGTTGGGGCCGAGAAAACCATACACCTGCCCGCGCGGCACGGCCAGATCAAGGTTATCGACAGCCGTCAGCGCGCCGAAACGCTTGGTCAGACCGGTGGCCCGGATGGCTAACACGGCGTCCGGTTCGGCATTCAGCGCAACAGCGCTCATCGGTCAAATTCCGCGGTCACGGGCAGGCCGGCGGGCAGATCGCGCGCGTCTTGCCCCAATTGGATTTCGGCCAGATACGACAGGCGCGCGGCGTCCTGGCCGGTCAGCGCGTAATACGGCGTGAACGACGGGCTGCTGCGGATCATGCGCACCGCGCCCGCGTAGGTTCTGGCGTCGCCTTCAATCCTAACGTGCGCCCGGCTGCCCACGCGCACATGGGCGCGCAACCCCTCGGGCACGTACACCCGCGCATAAGGCGCGCTACCCGCCAGCAACACCGCCAGCGGCGATCCCACCGGCGCCTGGTCGCCCAGTTTGTAGGGCAGGCTGTCCACCAGCGCGTCGCGCGGCGCGGTCACCGTCAGCTTGCCCAGCGTGACACGCTCCGCGGCAGCCTGGGCGCTAGCGGCGGCCAGTGCGGCGCGACCCTGATCGACTTCTTCAAAGCGGGTTCCCCGTTCCAGTTCCAGGAGCGTTTGCTGGGCCGCGCGCACCTGCGCGGCGGCTGAATCGGCTGCCGCGCGGGCGCTATCGACATCCTGCGTCGAAACCGCGCGCGAAGGCGCCAGACGCTCGGCGCGCGCGTAAGCGGCGCGCGTGTTGACGGCTTGCGCCTGCGCCGCCGCCAGGTTGGCGCGGGCAGCGGCAATCTCCTCGCGGCGCGGGCCGTTGCGCAGCTCGTCCAGATGCGCGCTGTTTTGCCGCGTCTGCGCCTGCAACGCGGCCAGTTGCGCCTGCGTATAGTCCGGCTCCAGTTGCAACAGCACCTGACCCGCGCGCACGCGCTGGCCTTCCTTGACATCGATAGACACGATTTTTTCCGCCACCGGCGCGGGCACGGCCATGCGGTCGAACTCCAGTGTGCCCAGCGCGCGCGGGGCCTGCCTGCCGCAGCCGGCCAGCGCCAAGACCAACAAGAACACGATCGGCAATAGTCGCATGATGAAACGTTTATAGCTCTAAGATCAGATATTCTTGTTTATTTTCCTCGCTCTCGACATGGAGAACCGCATGTATTTTCCCCGTTCCGTCCTGGCTCTTGCCGCTTGCACAGCCACCGCCGCCACGGCGCTGCTGACCGCTTGCGCCACGACGCCCCTGCCGCTGCAAGCCGTGGTGCAACTGCGCGCCACGCCGCCCGCATCACCGGATGCAAACGCGCCCATCACCGGCGAGTTGCACTTCAAACAATGGCAAAACGATGTTCTGATTACCGGTCAGGTCGAGCATCTGCCCCCGCGCGGCAAGATGGCGCTACAAGGCAACGCCCTGCACATCCAAACGGCGGAGGATTGTTCCGCGCCCGATGCCACGGGCAGCATTTTCAACCCCACGCACAAGCAGCACAGTTATCCCGGCGCGGGCATGGCGGGCGATTTGCCGATGCTGGTTCCCAATGAGCAGGGCACGGCCACCGTCAATTACCTTAGCGCGCAAGTCAAGCTGGACGGCCCCGATAGCGTAATCGGCAAAACCGTCGTGGTGCACCGCGACATTGACGACTGGGCCATCCAGCCCGACGGCCATGCCGGTCCGGCCATTGCCTGCGGCGTGATCCGCGCCGTGACGCCGAGCCGCTGATCGCCCGAACGCGCCTGCCGCCCGGATGGCTGCTGCGCCCATCGGGCGGATCTGGCGGCTTGCTCAGAAGAAAAATTCGATCAGAAACGACGCCACGGATAAAACCAGCAGCAGCGCCATCGCCAGGTTAAAGGCCCTGATGCCGCCCAGCCATCTGGCCAGCGACGCACCCGCGACACTCCACGCCAGCAAAGAGGGAAAGCAGAGCACCAGAAAAATGGCGCAAAAAGCCAGTAGCAGCGCGCCATAGCGCCGCCCGGTTGCCACGTAGATCGAAATGGCGGACACGGCGACAATCCATGCCTTGGGGTTCGTGTACTGGGCGGCCACTCCCGAAAAAATACCAGGCGGCCCGGCGTTTGGGCAGCCGTCCAGATGGGCGGCGGACGCGCGCGCCAGTTTGTACGCCAAGTACAGCATATACAGGGAACCCAATAGCGCCAACGCTTGCTGCAATCGCGGGATGCGGGTCAGCAGCGGCGCCAGCCAGCGCCAAAATAGACACAAAGCCCAAGGTCGCGCCCAACACATAGGGCGCGGTTTGGCGCACGCCGAACTTGGCCCCGGACATGGCCGCCACGATGTTGACTGGCCCTGGGCTGGCCGACGTGGCCAAGGCAAAGCCAGCCATCGCCAGCAAAGTGCTCCCCAAGCCGGTTGCCATCGCTTGAATTCGCGGGCTACACGATCACCGGCATATCCGGCAACTCATTGGATTTGACCTGGCCCGGTTCCAACGGAAAGTGCCGCTCCAGCGCCGCGCCCACCTCGGCAACCGCCTGCGTCAAGCCTTGCTCAATCTGGCCTTGCGCGAAGGCTTGGCTTAGATGGGCGATCATGGCCTGCCACTGATCGGGCGCGACGTGCCGCGTGATGCCGCGGTCGGCCACGATTTCCAGATGGTGCGCGGCCAGCAGCACGTAGATCAGTACGCCATTGTTGACCTCGGTATCCCACACGCGCAGCTTGGCGAACATCATGGCCGCGCGCTGCCGGGCCAGCGCGCCAATGGGCACGCGCCGCAATACGTGCCGCCACAAGTAGCTGGCGGGCAGGCCGCCTTCGACGCACAGGCGGATTTCGCCGCCGTGGCGCGCTTCGCTGGCGGCCACCTGCCGCGCCAACCGCTCGGCCAGCGCCGACGGTACGGCGCGGCGCGCGGCGGATTCGCCGATCCAGCGGTGGCGCAGCGCGCGCATGATAGGACTGAACATGGAAAAGTTCCTTTCGCCGTCACCAATTGCCGCTGGCCCCGCCGCCGCCAAAATTACCGCCGCCGCCGGAGCTGAATCCTCCGCCGAATCCGCCGCCGCCAAAGCCGCCCCCACCGAATCCACCGCCACCCGGTAAAAAGACCGGCCCGCCCCAGCCGCCGCGCATGGGCAAAGCCGAAGCCAAACCGGCGAACAGCGCAATCAGCAACGCCAGCGCGCCCCCAGCAACCGCAATGACCAGACTGGCGGTCAGCAGCCACGCCAGTCCGCCCGCCGCCGCGCCGGTGACCACCGCGCCCAGGCTGCGTCCAAGCACGCCGCGCACTATCCCGCCGACGATGGGCACGCCGATCAACAGCAGCGCAATCAACGATCCCCAATCGGGCATGGCCGCGCCGCGCGCGCCGCCTTGCGGCTGCGCGGCCACCGGCGGCAGCGGCTCGCCCCGGATACGCGCGTCGAGCTGATCGACCGCCGCGCTCAAGCCGCCCGCGTAATCGCCGCGCCGAAAGGCGGGCGTGATGACGTTTTCGATGATGTGGCTGGCGGCCAGGTCGGGCACCGCGCCTTCGAGCGTCTTGGCCACTTCGATGCGCGCGCGCCGGTCGTTCTTGGCCACCAGCACTATCAGGCCGTCGCCCACGTCCTTGCGGCCGATCTTCCAGGCGTTGCCGACGCGGTTGGCATAGGCGGCGATGTCTTCAGGCGCGGTGGTGGGCACCATCAGCACCACCACCTGCGCGCCCTTGTCATGCTCCAGCGCGGCCAGCTTGGCGTCGATGGCCGCCTGATCCTGCGCCGACAGCGTGCCGGTCGCGTCAATCACCCGGCCCGTCAGCGGCGGCACGGGTTGCACTTGCAGCGCGGAGGGCTGCGCCTGCCCCGGTATTTGCGCCTGCGCGGCCCACGCCGCCGCCATCAAAACGATAGCAACCAGCAGGCGTATCCAGCGGTTTGCCACGGCGCGCCTTACCGGGATGCGGGAACCGCCGGGGCCAGGGCGGGCGCGGCGGACGGCGCATTCAGCGCGCCAAAGTCCACCTTGGGCGGCGCGGCGATCTCGGCCTCGTTGCCCACGGTGAAGTTCTCCTTGGGCTTGTAGCCGAACGCCATCGCCGTCAGGTTGGTCGGAAAGCTGCGCGCCAGCACGTTGTACGCCTGCACCGCCTGAATGTAGCGCCCGCGCGCCACGGTGATGCGGTTTTCAGTGCCTTCGAGCGTCACGCGCAAATCCTGAAAGCCCTGGTTGGCTTGCAGGGTCGGGTAGCTCTCGGACACCGCCATCAGGCGCGACAGCGCGCCCGACAGCTCGCCCTGCGCCTGCTGGAATTTCTGGAATGCCGCCGGGTCGTTGAGCGTTTCGGGCGTGACCTGAATCGACGTGGCCTTGGCGCGCGCCTCGATCACGCGCGTGAGCGTGGTCTGCTCAAAGTTCGCTTGCCCCTGTACCGTGGCAACGATGTTGGGCACCAGATCGGCGCGGCGCTGATACTGGTTGACCACCTCGCTCCAGGCCGATTTGGTGGCTTCGTCGAGTTGCTGAAAGCGGTTGTAGCCGCAACCCGACAATGAAAGCGCCAGCAGCAGCGCCGCGCCCAGTTTGATGATCCATCCGTGTTTCATGACTGTTCCCCGTAGGATATGCATGGGTAAAGGTGTGAACCTAATATACGGCCCTTTTTCATCCAAGACCAAGTGCGGAGTATTCCATGAGTTACCTGCAAAACGATAAGCCCATAACCCTCTCCGGGCTGGGCAAGATGCGCGCCGAAGGCCGCAAGATCGCCATGCTCACCTGTTACGACGCCAGCTTTGCGGCGCTGATGGACCGCTGCGGCGTCGATGCCATCCTGGTTGGCGACTCGCTGGGCAACGCCGTGCAGGGCCGCTCGACCACCCTACCGGTCACGCTGGAGCACATGGTCTATCACACCGAATGCGTCAGCCAGGGCGCGCGCCGTGCCTTTGTCCTGAGCGATCTGCCCTTCGGCAGCTACCAATGCAGCCCTGGTCAGGCCATGACCAGCGCCGCCCGCCTGCTGGCCGCTGGCGCGCAGAT
>JAIRQU010000011.1 GCA_031256305.1 Burkholderiaceae bacterium | reverse complement strand
CCGCCCAAAAATACCGGTTTTCCCCCTTCACGCCGCTCTGCTTGCCACCAGCCGCACGCGGGCCGTGCCCTGCGCCAGCCGCCGGGCGGCGGCGGATCTATGGTTTGGGCAACGCGGCTGTGACATGGCGCACGATTACGCCTCATTCCAGGGATTGAACAATTCCAGGCTGTCCATCTGGGCAAAGTCATGGGTGTTGCGCGTCACCATAACAAGCCCGTGCACCAGCGCCGTTGCCGCGATGAGCGCGTCACGCTCTGGCGCTGGGTTGGGTACATGCAGCTCGGCTGCCCGCAGGGCGACCGCCTCATCGACCGGCAAGATGCGGCTCTTGAATTTTGGGCGTATTTTTTGGTGCAGCCAGATTCTCAGACGTTTTGCCTGGGCGCTGTCGCGCCTGGCCATGCGACGGATGCCAATTTCAATCTCCATAACGGAGATCGCGCTGATGGCCGACTCGGCAAGCGACTCCGCGCCGGCCCATGCAAGAACCGCCTGATGCGCCCGATGATCCTTGCGTAACTCCGACAATACGTTGGTATCCAGCAGGTACTTCATTCATCGTCCCCGAAAGAAGGGATGCGCAGACCGATTCTGGCCTTGGGCGCATCGAACTCGAAATCATCCGCCGCCGCCGGCATGGCAAGCGCGGCGCGCAAGGTTTCACCGCCGCCGGTCAAGCGTTTGTATTCCTCAATGCTCATAAGCACATGCGTGGGCGTACCGCGGTCGCTAATGAACACGGGACGGCTGTTGGCGTGGCGTTTGGCTTGCGCAACGTGAGCGGTGAATTGGCGGCTAGAGAACGAGTGCGTGGCAGCAGTTTCCATGACAAGAGTCCTGTTCAAGGCAGGCGATTATGCTACTATGTACTAGCAACCGCGTCAAGCACTGCACCGCGCCGTTCTTGACCGCGCCGGGGCAGGCGCAGATCAGCTTTTCACAGGTTTGCCCGTCCTGATGCCGCCTGCGCAGGCGCTAACGCCAGCGCGGCAATAATTTCTTGCGCACCTCCCATCCGTGGGAGCCAGCCGGAATCCCGGAAATTTCGATTAGCCCAAAAGTTCGCTATGCGAGCCAAGCCGTGCCAGTTGAAGGGTATCGGGGTTTGACTTGCAATAAATCAGCAACAAATCGGGTTTGACATGGCACTCGCGGTAGCCTGCCCATTGACCGCTGAGGTCGTGATCTTGGTGTTTTTCCGCCAGTGGCCGGTCGTTGGCCAATGTTGCCAACAGGGCAATAAAGCCTTCTTTCAAAATCTGCCGATACTGGCCTTTGGCTTCGCGCTTGAGGTCGCGCTTGAAGCGGCTGGTTTGCTCAATCGTCCGCATCAAGCACCGCCTGAATTTCGGCCAGGGTAACCCGCTCCAGGCCGCCGCGCTTGATTTCTGCCATCGCTTCGCGCGATGCGGCGTTGGGCGCTTTAAGTTCCAGCGGGAACGCCTGATCGTTGGCCACGCGGCGCAGCACGATGCGCAGCGCGTCGGACACGGACAAGCCCATCGCGCGCAACGCGGCGCTGGCGCGCTCCTTGGTGTCGCTGTCGATGCGGACACGGACAAAAGTATCTGCTGTTACGGTCATAAAGAGTTCCCCTTTGGCTAATCCAGCTAATGCAACTAATGTATCCACATTGTTACCACAAGGATAAGCGCTGTCAACGCTCCCCGGAACAGACAAACAATCAATCGGCCCCGCCGGGCATTTATGCCGCGCCGGGCGTAACCAGCCGCACGCGGGCCGTGCCCTGTTCCAGCCGCCGTGCATAACGCGCGGGAATGTGCGCCTGCACCGCGCCGTTCTTGACCACGCCGGGGTAGGCGCAAATCAGCTTTTCCTGGGGCTGCCCATCCGCTTGTTTTTCGACCAGGGCCAACTCCCAAGTCACCGCCGCACCGTCGGGCAACTGGCTTGTGGCGGTAAAGTAAGGCGAGCCTTCCACATAGCCGACGTGAAAGCTTTCAGGCCGCTGCCCATCGGGGAACGGCGCGCCGTCCATGAACCCGAACACCGAATCGTGCTGCATCAAGCTCATTCGCGCATACGGCCAGACGAAGCGGCGCAAAAAGTATTGGTCGGCAAAGTGGCGCGACTCCAGCGGCGCGCTCATGAATCGTTCCATCAGCTTGTCCAGCGGTGGCAGCGACCCGGCCGCCACGCCCCACAGCCCGGCCATCATCAATTCCGTGTGCGACCCCCAATCACGCATCATGTGAAACCGCTTGCCGCTGCTGATCCACTCGGCAACGGCGCCGGCCTCGCGCCGCGAAATGACCGAATCGGCATCGCGGAACAGAATGCGGTGCGCCTGCGGGTCGTCCAGCGCCAGAAAGCGCCACATCGGCCCCGGCCATTGCAGCGCCGCGCCTTCGACGCGCACAACCTGCGCGCCGCCCGCTTGCAGCCGCCCGATGACCTGTTCCGGCACACTGCCATCCACATAGAACCGGCAGATCCAATCCGGGTAAATGTCCGGCTGCTCCTGCACATTCAATACTGCCGTCTCGCAGTATTTGGAATCGTGTCCGAACAACGAGAATGCAATCACGTTGCACGGGCGCGTTGGCGCGCTGGGCGGCGGCGGTAATGACGGGGGGGGGGGCAACGGAATGACAGGCGCGCCATTGAAGCGGTTGGCGCGCATGTTCAGCGAATGCAGGCCATAACGACGCGCCTCATCCCATTGCTTAAGATGGCCATACGCATGAGACAGTGCGTCGTATGCCGTCAGATTTTTCCCGTCATGCGCCAACGCCGTTTTTACATACTGGATGACATCTTGCCAGCGTCCAAGTTTGATGCAGTTGGCCGCCGCGTCAATCCACGCATCAACAATTTCAGGATGCTTGTGTGCGACCTGCAGACAAACATTCAGAGCCTCTTGATAACGCCCTTGCTCAAATAATGCTTTTTTACGTGCTTCAGCGGCAGCAAGCAATAGCTGCTCTTTAGAGCGATATCGAGTAACTTTTACTTTCTTCATGATACATCAATTACTGTTAAGGTAAGGTTGATGAATGCATTTTAACACATCAAGAAATCTCTAGCCTAGTACCCCAATTTATAAAAATTAAAACCGTAAATCAGGCAATGACATGCCTGATTTACGGTAAATACAGGGAAATAGATTCCACTCAAATTGTGACGACTTAAATTGAATAAAATGTCATCACAACTGTACAGTTACTAGTAATAGGGCCAGCGAAATACGTTCCGGCACCAAAATAGCCAGGACAAGTACCACCAGCTTTGCTAGCATACCCCGATTTCGGCGTAACCGAGAACGATTTGGTCGTACCTGATGCTACTGAAAATGTCCCTACCGGGCTGAGCGTACCGTTGGCACCAGCGCTAGCTGTAACAGTGTAGGTTGAAGCTGTAGTCGAAGTAAACGCCGCCGTTACAGTACAGTTCGCGGTGACATCTTTTGTGGTGTATGTGTTGCCGCTGAGCGTGCCACCACAGGTACCGCCCACCGAGCTAACTTTGTAGCCCGTGCTGGGCGTCAACGTGAACGCTTTAGCAAAACCTGAATTTACCACAACCGATCCCGATGGGCTAATTGTGCCACCCACTCCGGCGCTGGCTGTGATGGTGTAAACGCGATAAAACGTCATCGAAACGGTACAGTTACTGGTAATAGGACCGGCAATATACGTTCCAGAACCAAAGTATCCAGGACAGGTACCAACATATTGACTGGCATATCCTGGGTTCGGTGTAACCGAGAATGATTTGGTCGTGCCTGATGCCACTGAAAATGTCCCTACCGGACTGAGCGTGCCGTTAGCAGCAGCGCTAGCTGTAACAGTGTAGGCTGAAGCTGTAGTCGATGTAAACGCCGCCGTGACCGTGCAGCTTGCCGTAATCGCTCTGGTGGTATAGCTGTTACCGTTGAGCGTACCGCCGCAAGTGCCGCCCACGGAACTGACCTTGTAACCTGCGCTGGGCGTGAGCGTGAAGGTTTTGGCCGTTCCATAGTTGACCGTGTTGGCTCCCGCCGGGCTGATGCTGCCCCCCGTTCCTGCGCTAGCCGTAACGGTGTAGGTCAACGGCGCAAACGCCGCTGCAACTGTGCAGTTGCCGTTGATAGCATTGGTGGTGTAGCTGTTGCCGTTGAGCGTACCGCCGCACGAGCCGCCCACCGAACTGACCTTGTAGCCCGCGCTGGGCGTTACCGTGAATTGCCGGGTGCTACCCTTGCTTACGGTGATAGATCCCGATGGGCTGATGCTGCCGCCCGTTCCCGCGCTGGCCGTGACGGTGTAAGTTTGCGACGCAAACGCTGCCGTGACCGTGCAGCTTGCGGTAATCGCTCTGGTGGTGTAGCTGTTGCCGTTGAGCGTACCGCCGCAGGTGCCGCCCACCGATGAGGTGACGTAACCCGCGCTGGGCGTGAGCGTAAAGGTC
>JAIRQU010000282.1 GCA_031256305.1 Burkholderiaceae bacterium | reverse complement strand
TAATAGCTGACGGTGCTGTTGGGCGTGTTCTCGTCGGGGCGGTAGTGGCGTATCCAGGCATCGAAGCTGGCCTGCGCGATGGATTGCACGCGGCGTCCGGGCGTTTGCGCGATCTGGTTGAGGGCTTTGGCCAGCCGTTGCAGATACGCGGTCTGGTCGATCCGGCCCGCGCGCAGCAGCAGCAGGTTGTCGTAGTAGCTGGTAAAACCTTCAAAGAGCCACAGCAGGCGCGTGTAGTTTTCCCGCCCGTAGTCGTAGCGCGCAAACTCGGCGGGCCGCAAGCGCTTGACGTTCCAGGCGTGAAAGTATTCGTGGCTGATGAGGCCCAGCAGGGTGGCGTAGTCGTCGCCAGGTTGGACTGATTTGTCGCCGGATGGCGTGACAGTCTGATCGGCCAGGCGCGGCAGACTGCGCCGCGCGCAGATCAGCGCCGTGCTGGCGCGGTGCTCCAGCCCGCCGCAGTTGTCCTCGACCGCGTTGAGCAGAAACAGGTAGCGTTTGAACGGCGTCTTGCCGGGCCAGAAGCCGATGGCCGCCGTGCAAATAGCCTGCGCGTCGGCCAGCAACCGCTGACCATCGAACGTGTCGGGCGCGCCCGCGACCACGAAGCGGTGCGGCGCGCCGCCCGCGGTAAACGCGCCGCTCCAGAACGCGCCCAGTTCAACCGGGCTGTCGGCCAGCTCGTCATAGTCCGCGGCGCGGTACAGGCCGAAGCCGCGCGTATCGGCCTTGACCGGCTCCAGCGCGGTGGCCAGTTGCCAGTCCCGGTATTGCGCCTGCGCCGGGCGCGGCACGCTGAGCAGATGCGGCGCATCTTCCAGCCCATGCGCGCGCAGCAGCAGGCAGGCGGCGTTGAAAAAGCCCCGCTGCGCGTCCAGCCAGGCCGCGCGCACCGAATCGTCAAAGGCATAGACCTCGTAAGCCAGCGTCAGCGGCTGCGCCGGGTTGCAGGCCACGTCCCAGGTGCATTTGTCGATCTGGCTGATGGACTGCCGTTTGCGGCCCTGGCGCGCGGTCAGCCCGGACAAATGGCGCGAGAACTCGCGCACCAGATAGCTGCCGGGAATCCACACCGGCAGCGAAACGCGCTGCGCCGCATCAGGCCGATCAACGGTCATTTCGACCGCGTAGCGGTGCGCGTGCGGATCGCCGCTGCGCACGGTATACCGCACGGCACATGAGGCGGCGGCACCGGTCACTGCAAGCGTTGCTCGACCTGCTGTTCGGGCAATGCGCCCGAAACGCGCGACCCGTCGTCAAACACCAGCGTCGGCGTTCCGGTGATGTGATACTTGCGCGCAAACTCCAGATTGGCTTGCAGGGCGCTCACGTCGCAGTCGGCGCTGCCCATCGGGACAATGCCGCGCACCATCCAGTCCTGCCAGACCTTGCCCTGATCCTTGCTGCACCAGATCTGGCGCGCTTTGACATCGGAATCGTGTCCCAGAATCGGGATCAGGAACACGTGTACCGTGATGTCGCCGACTTTTTGCAGGCCCTGCTCGAAACGTTTGCAATAACCGCAGTTGGGATCCTCGAACAGCGCAATCTGGCGCTTGCCGTTGCCGCGCACCACGCTGAAGGCATTCTGCATGGGCAAATCCTTGAACGCGATGGCCGTCAGCTTGTTGATGCGCTCCTCGGTCAGGTTCTTGCGCGTGCGGGTGTCCATCAGCGAACCGTTAATCAGCCAGTTTCCATTGGCGTCGGTGTAGAACAAGTCCGTGCCTACCTGCACTTCGTACAGGCCCGGCATGGCGGTTGGCGTTACCGCGTCGATGTGCGGGAAATCGGGCAGCCGCGCGGTCAGGTTTTTACGGATCGCGGCTTCGTCGGCGCGGGCAGTCAAGGATAGACTGAGCGCAAGCAGGGCCAGGGCCATCGTCAGAAATGGGCGTGCTGTTGGTGTCATGACGTTGTGATGTGCAAAAGTAAATCCGTATTGGCGGACAAGGGAAATGAAAGAGTACCAAGCGCCCAGCGTAACAGGATTGGGCCGGCGGGGTTGCGGGTGCTTTTAGTCCAGCCCCATCGCCGCGCGCGCGGCGCGCGACTTGATTGGCGTGATGCGGTCAAACCATTGCATGGCCTGATTGCGCAGCCAGGCGACGCCCGGTTCGGGCCGCGTGAACAGGCGTTGCAGGCCGTCGGTGGCGGCGGCAAAGCGCAGCCATTGGGCTTGCCGCGCGCGCTCGTAGCGGCGCAGTAGCTTGAGGTCGGACAGACTGCGCCATGCTTGGCGCGCGGCAATGACGCGAGCCAGTTCCGCCGCGTCGCCCAAGCCGAAGTTCACGCCTTGCCCGGCCAGCGGGTGCATGGCGTGCGCGGCGTCACCGGCCAGCGCGAAACTGCCGCTTTGATCCGGCCATGCGCCGACCCAGCGCACGGCGCGCGCCAGCAGCAGCGGCCAATGCGCGCGCGGGGCGTTCAGGCGCAGCGCGCCCAGGGCGTTGCCGCTGATGGCTTGCAGCCGTTCGGCGAAGGCGGCATCGTCTTCAGCCAGGCTATCGGACAGGCGCGCTTGCTGCACGGACCAGATGACGGCCACTTCCTTGCCCTGCGGTCCGCCCAGCGGCAGAAAAGCCAGGATGTCGCCATCGGCGGTGAACCATTGGCGCGCAATCTGGCCGTGCGGCTTTTCGCACTCGGCGCGCGTGGCAATCGCCTGCTGCGTGTAGTGCACCGATTCGTAATCCACGCCCAGCGCCGCGCGGGTGCCGCTGGCGCGCCCTTCGCAGATCACCGTGAGCGGCGCGGAGATGGGATCGGGCGCGGGCACAGTGACGGGCGTAATGCCACTCTGGTAGTGACAGGCTTGTTCCAGTTGCCGCTCCAGCGCGGGGACATCCACGATCCAGCCCAGCGCCGGCACGCCTTGCTGCGCGGCGCTGAAATGCACCGCGCCCTGCTGGTCGCCATGCACCTGCATGGCCAGCACCGGCGTGGCCGCGAGCGCGTCGGCGGGCCAGCCGCGCACGCTTTCCAGCACGGCGCGCACGGCGGGGCTGAGGGCATAGGCGCGCACGTCGGGCGCGGTTTGCGGCGGCTTGGCAGCGGCTATCAGCGCGACCTGCAAGCGCTCGCGCGCCAGCAGCAACGCCAGCGTGCGGCCCACGATGCCCGCGCCGCGGATGCACACATCAAAAGAGGCAGCCATGAATCCATCCGAAACGAACCACGAGAAGCGGGCATTGTAGGGACGCCCTATGATGCAGGCATTTTGGATACGGCAGGGAATCGGATATGACCGGGGAGCCAGTCAGCGTCAGCGGTGATGTACGGGCGCGCGTCGCTGGGCTGTATGTGTATCCGGTCAAGTCCTGTGCCGGGGTGGCGCTCAATGACGCGCAACTCAGCCCCACCGGCCTGGCGCTGGACCGCGCGTGGATGGTGGTGGACGCGCAGAGCCAATTGCTCACCCAGCGCCAATGGCCGCGCATGGCGCTGGTGCGGCCCCGGATGGATGCGGACGGCCTGACGCTGACCGCGCCGGACATGCCGCCGCTGCGCCTGCCCCTGGAACCGGCTGAAAAAAGACCGCTGTGCGCGCAGGTATGGCAGCACACGGTCGATGCCTGGGACGCAGGCGACGCGGCGGCGCAGTGGCTCAGCGACTTCCTGCAAAAGAGTGATCTGCGGCTGGCGCGTTTCAACCCTGCCGTGCAGCGGCTGTCGGATATGCACTGGACGCAGGGTATCAAGGCGGTCAACCAATTTGCCGATGGCTATCCGTTGCTGGTACTCGGCGCGGCAGCGGTAGCGGCGCTCAATCAGCGTTTGCACGATGCCGACCCGGCCCGCCCGCCCGTGACGCTGGCGCGCTTCCGGCCCAATCTGGTGCTCTCGGACATTCAGGCGCATGATGAAGATCGCCTGGCGGAAATCCGCATCGCCACGCAAGCGGGCGGGCTGGTGCGGCTCAAGCCGGTCAAGCCCTGCACGCGCTGCCCCATTCCCGACATCGACCCCGGCACCGCCGCGCCCGATCCGCGCGTGCTGGCCGCGCTGGCCGCCTACCGCGCCGACCCGCGCGTGGGGGGCGTGCTGACCTTCGGCATGAACGCCATCATTCTGGAAGGCGTGGGCCAAACCCTGCACGTGGGTGATGCCGTGGGCGCGGACTGGAATTTCTAGCTGTGGATTAAGGCAGGCGCATGGCGGACACTGCTTGTGCGGCTCCGATTTCTAGCGCGGCGGATTGTTTTGTTTTTCGCCGGATGCGAAAGGCATTGCGGGCGTGGCGCGGGGAACGCTTTTTCCGTCCGCTCCCAGAATCCGCGCGGCGTGTACCGCCGCCTGCACCCGGGAAGCTAGGTTGAGCTTGCGCAGGATGTGCTGCACGTGGATTTTCACGGTCGCCTCGGCAATCGAGAGGCTGCGCGCGATTTCTTTGTTGCTGGCCCCGTGCGCGATTTCGGCCAGGATTTGCAGCTCGCGCGGTGACAGCGAGTCAATCGGATCGTGCAACGCCGGTTGCGCTGCTGCGGCGGCGCGCTGGCGCAGCGTCTGGTAGGCCGTGGCCAGGTTGCCCGCCATCTCCGGGCTGACCGGGGATTGACCCTGATGCACGCGGACGATGGATTCGGCCAGCACCTCGATGTCCACCGTCTTGAGCAAATAGCCGCTGGCGCCGCGCATCAGGGCGGTGGCCAGGTCTTCGGCCTCCTCGCTGACGGTGAGCATGAGCACGCGCGCGTTGGGCGCGGCCTCGCGCAGGCCGGGCAGCGCATCGACGCCCTCGACGCCGGGCAGGTGGTTGTCCAGCAGAATCACGTCTGGCTGGAGCTTTTGTGCGCGCCGCTGCGCCTCGGTGGCGTCGCCCGCCTCGCCGATAACCGTCATCCGGGGCTGGGAGGCCAGCAGCGCGATCAGGCCGCGGCGAAACAGCGTGTGGTCATCGACCACCAGGATGCGGATCACGGCTTCGGCGTTCATGGCTGCCATCATGCCGGAGTTGCAACCGTTGCCGCGCGGCGCAGCAGGTTGAGCGCGACGCGGGTGCCTGCGCCGGGCGCGGAAGCAATATCGACCGTCGCACCAATGCGCTCGGCGCGCTCGCGCATGATGCGCAACCCGACGTGGGTCTCGTCGCCGCCCCGTTGTGTGGCGTCGAACCCGCAGCCATCGTCGCGCACGGTAAACCGCCATTGCGGCCCGCGCTCGACCTCGACCCAGACCGCGCTGGCCCCGGCGTGCTTGCGCACATTCGACAGCGCCTCCTGCACCACATGCAGCGCCTGTACCTGCGTGTCCGCAGGCAGCGGCAGCCCTTGGCCTTGCACCGACAGATGTGTTTGCAGGCCGGTCTGGTGCTCGAACTTGGTCAGCGCGGTGCGCAGCGCCAGCACGGTGTCCTGCGCATTGGCGCGGGTGCGGAAGTGCATCAGCAGCTCGCGCACGTCGGCCAGGCTTTCGCGGATGCCGGTGTCCAGCTCGTCGAGCGTGTGCGTAATGGCCGGCGCGTCGGCGCGCTGAATGGCCTGGCGCAGCAGGCTGGCCTGGATTTTCTGGAACGACAGGCTCTGCGCGATTGAATCGTGCAGCTCGCGCGCCAGCAGGCCGCGCTCCTCGGCCACCGCCGCCTCGCGCTCAAGCGCGCCTACGCGCAGCCCTTCGACCGCGCTGGCCAGGTGGTTGGACAGCGCCTCCAGCAACGCGCGGTCGTCCGCGCCGAGCGTGTACTGGCCGCGGAAGAACAGATCGATGCCACCGGCCAGCCGGTCGTGCTGCTGAATCGGCACGCAGACCAGCGCGCCAAAACCAGCCTGCTGGCAGGCGCGCAGCGGCAGGGGCAGGGACGCCGCGTCCGCCGCCGTCATGGACACGGCGCGCGCGCCTGCCCGCGCCGGATTCTGGGGCTGTCCGCACAGGTATTGGTCGGCTGGCACGCTGTGCGTGTACTCGGCCAATTCGGCAGGCAGCCCGTCGCTGGCCAGCAGCAGGTAATTGGTGCCGGACTCGTCGATCCAGCGCAGGGCGCAAGCGTCGGCGCGGGCTACGCGGCGCAACTGGCGCGCAT
>JAIRQU010000245.1 GCA_031256305.1 Burkholderiaceae bacterium | reverse complement strand
TCGCCCACCAGGTACAGCGTGACGCCCCGGCACAAAAACGCGCCAAACGACTGTCCGCCCGTGCCTTCGAGCCGGATGTGGATGGTGTCGTCAGGCAGACCCTGCGGATGCTGGCGCGTAACCGCGCCCGAAAGCATCGCGCCCACCGAGCGGTGGACGTTGCGCACCGTGTCCAGCACCTTGACCGGCTCGCCCTTGTCAATGGCCGGGCGCGCTTTTTCGATCAACCGCTTGTCCATGGATTTTTCCAGGCCGTGATCCTGCGCCTGGCAGTGGTAACGCGGCACGCTGGCATCCGCTTGCGATGGCGCCAGCAGGCGCGAAAAGTCCAGCCCGCGCGCCTTCCAGTGCGCAATGCCCTTGCGCATGTCGAGCAAATCGCTGCGCCCGATCAGCTCGTCGAACTTGCGGATGCCCAGTTGCGCCATGATCTGACGCGCCTCCTCGGCCACGAAGAAGAAATAGTTGATAACGTATTCGGGCTGCCCCGTAAAGTGCTTGCGCAGCGCCGGGTTTTGCGTGGCCACGCCCACCGGGCAGGTGTTGAGATGGCACTTGCGCATCATGATGCAGCCCTGCGCCACCAGCGGCGCGGTGGCAAAACCGAATTCGTCGGCGCCCAGCAGCGCGCCGATCACCACGTCACGCCCGGTTTTCATCTGTCCATCGACCTGTACCCGGATGCGCCCGCGCAGCAGGTTCTTGACCAGCGTTTGCTGCGTTTCGGCCAGGCCGATTTCCCACGGGCCGCCGGCGTGCTTGATGGACGACCAGGGCGACGCGCCCGTGCCGCCGTCGTAGCCGGAGATCACCACATGGTCGCTCTTGCACTTGGCCACGCCCGCGGCCACGGTGCCCACGCCGACCTCGCTGACCAGCTTGACGCTGACGCTGGCGTGCGGCGCGACATTCTTCAGGTCGTGAATAAGCTGCGCCAGGTCCTCAATGGAATAGATGTCGTGGTGCGGCGGCGGCGAAATCAACCCCACGCCGGGCACCGAATAACGCATCTGGCCAATGTAGTCGGACACCTTGCCGCCGGGCAACTGGCCGCCCTCGCCGGGCTTGGCGCCCTGGGCCATCTTGATCTGGATCTGGTCGGCCGAGGCCAGATATTCGGCCGTCACGCCAAAGCGCCCGGAGGCCACCTGTTTGATGCGCGAGCGCAGTGAGTCGCCGTCCTTGAGCGCCAGATCGACTTCGACATTGGCCGCGCCGATGATGCTCTTGAGCGTGTCGCCCTGCTTGATCGGGATGCCCTTGAGTTCGTTGCGGTAGCGCGCCGGGTCTTCGCCGCCCTCGCCGGTATTGCTCTTGCCGCCGATGCGGTTCATCGCCACGGCCAGCGTGGCGTGCGCCTCGGTGCTGATGGAACCCAGCGACATCGCACCGGTAACGAAACGCTTGACGATCTCGCTGGCCGGCTCGACCTCATCGACGGCAATGGCCAGGGCCGGATCGCAGCGCAGCTCGAACAGCCCGCGCAGCGTCATGTGGCGGCGGCTCTGGTCGTTGATGATCTGGGCATATTCCTTGTAGGTGGCAAAGTTGCCCGCGCGCGTGCTGTGTTGCAGCTTGGCAATGGCGTCGGGCGTCCACATGTGCTCCTCGCCGCGCGCGCGCCAGGCGTATTCGCCGCCCGCGTCAAGCATGTCCTGAAACGGCAGATCGCCGCCGAACGCGGCGCGGTGGCAGCGGAAGGCTTCTTCGGCGATCTCGAACACGCCGATGCCTCCGACCTTGCTGGCGGTGCCGGTAAAGTATTTGTCCACCGTCCCGGCGTTGATGCCGATGGCCTCGAACAACTGCGCGCCGCAGTAGCTCATGTAGGTCGAAACGCCCATCTTGGACATGATCTTGGACAAGCCCTTGCCGATGGCCTTGACGTAATGGGCAACGGCCTTGTCGGCGCTCAATTCGCCAGGCAGGTCATAGCGCAGCGCGGCCACGGTCTCCAGCGCTAGCCACGGATGCACAGCCTCCGCGCCGTAGCCGGCCAGCAGGGCGAAATGATGCACCTCGCGCGCGCTGCCGGTTTCCGCCACCAGGCCGGCGGCGGTGCGCAGCCCCTCGCGGATCAGGTGCTGGTGAATGGCCGAAAGCGCCAGCAGCATCTGGATGGCCACCCGGTCGGCGCGCACGTTGCGGTCGCTCAGGATCAGGATGTTGTGACCGCTCTTGATGGCATCCACGGCCTCGGCGCACAGGCTAGCCAGCCGCGCCTGGATGCCCTCTGGCCCCCACGCCAGCGGGTACGTCACGTCGATCACGTAGGAGTTGAACTTGCCCTGGGTGTGCCGCTTGATGTGGCGCAGCTTGCGCATGTCGGCGGCGGTCAGCACCGGCTGGCTGACTTCCAGCCGCAGGGGCGGGCTGACCTGGTTGATGTCCAGCAGGTTGGGCTTGGGGCCGATAAAGGACACCAGGCTCATCACGATGGCCTCGCGGATCGGGTCAATCGGCGGGTTGGTGACCTGCGCGAAAAGCTGCTTGAAGTATTGATACAGCGGCTTGCTGCGATCCGAGAGCACCGCCAGCGGCACGTCGTTGCCCATTGAGCCGATGGCCTCCTCGCCGTTGGCGGCCATGGGACTGAGCAGGAACTTGATGTCTTCCTGCGTATAGCCGAATGCCTGTTGCAAATCCAGCATGGCCGGCGGCGTGTCTTCCACGCCCGCGGCCTGCGGTTCGGTGGCCTCGACCGGCGGCTCGTCGGCTGGCAGCCCGGCCACCGGGGCGTCCACCTCGTCCAGACGGATGCGCAATTCCTCGATCCAGCGCTTGTAGGGCTTGGCGTTGGCAACCTGGGACTTGATCTCCTCGTCGTCGATCATGCGGCCCTGCTCCAGGTCGATCATGAACATCTTGCCC
Organism: Burkholderiaceae bacterium; assembly: GCA_031256305.1. Classification (GTDB taxonomy): domain Bacteria; phylum Pseudomonadota; class Gammaproteobacteria; order Burkholderiales; family Burkholderiaceae_C; genus Ottowia. The sequence continues at coordinate 4,349 of JAIRQU010000245.1, read as the reverse complement.
GGCTGCAAGCGCCACTTCTTGACGATCTTGTGCTCTGGAATAGGTAGCACGCCCGTCTCCGATGCCATGACCACGTAGCCGTCGTCGGTAATGCAATAGCGGCTTGGGCGCAGGCCGTTGCGATCCAGCGTGGCGCCAATCTGGCGGCCATCGGTGAACACGATGGAAGCCGGGCCGTCCCACGGCTCCAGCATTGCCGCGTGGTATTCGTAGAACGCGCGGCGGCGCTCGTCCATGGTGGCGTGCTGTTCCCACGGTTCGGGAATCATCATCATCGCCGCCTGCGCCAGCGGGTAACCGGCCATCGTCAACAGTTCAATGCAGTTGTCGAACGTGGCCGTGTCCGACTGGCCGGCAAAGCTGATCGGGTAGAGCTTTTTCAAGTCCTCGCCCAGCACGGGCGAACTCATCACGCCCTCGCGCGCGCGCATCCAGTTGTAGTTGCCCTTGACGGTGTTGATCTCGCCGTTGTGCGCAATGTAGCGGTAGGGGTGCGCCAGCGGCCATTCCGGAAAGGTGTTGGTCGAAAAGCGGTGATGCACCAGCCCCAGCGCGGAAACGCAACGCTCATCGGCCAGGTCGCGGTAATACACGCCCACCTGGTCGGCCAGCAGCAGGCCCTTGTAGATGACCGTGCGGCTGCTCATGCTCGGCACGTAATACTCCTTGCTGTATTTGAGCTTAAGCCGCTGGATCGCCGCGCTGGCGGTTTTGCGGATGACGTAGAGCTTGCGCTCCAGCGCGTCCTGCACGATCACGTCCGCCCCGCGGCCAATGAAGACCTGGCGGATCACCGGCTCCTTGGCGCGCACGGCGGGCGACATCGGCATGTCGCGGTTGACCGGCACGTCGCGCCAGCCCAGCAACACCTGACCTTCGGCGGCAATGGCGCGCTCCAGCTCGCGCTCGCACGCCTGGCGCGAGGCATGTTCCTTGGGCAGAAAGATCATGCCCACGCCGTACTCGCCCGGCGGCGGCAGCGCCACTGCCTGCCGGGCCATCTCGGCGCGGTAGAGCGCATCGGGCATCTGAATCAGAATGCCCGCGCCGTCGCCCATCAGCTTGTCCGCGCCCACCGCGCCCCGATGGTCCAGATTCTCCAGAATTTTGAGCGTCTGGGTGATGATGTCGTGGCGCTTTTCGCCCTTGATGTGCGCCACGAACCCGACGCCGCAGGCATCGTGCTCGAACGCCGGGTCGTACAAATCCCGCGGCGGCAACTGCTCGTGTTCTTCATGCCCTGCCATGCTCATGGCGCGCTCCTGCAAAAAGTCAAACGGATGGTGGATGAACGGAAAGAAACAAAGGCCACGCGCCGCTATCGGGCGGGCCATGCGACACGGGGAATATGCGCCCATCCACCCGCGCCGTGCTTGCAATCCTTCCCAAGAAGTAGCGAGGATAAAACGCATCAGCCCCTTTGCCAAGCACAAAATTAGGGGTCGGATGATAATTATTCGCACAGAAATTATTCTATTGATAAAATAGGGACATATCAAATAACACATTTATTTCATAATGTTATAATTATTTTCCGATTGCCGCCATCAATGCAATGATCTCAGCGCGGTCGCTCAACTTGTTGTTCTTACACATGGCCGCCGTGCGGCAACTTTCTGCGTCCAGTCTCCCCGCTGGCTCTGTTCCGGCCTTTTCCCTGCGCGGTAAGGCAAGCCATCCTCTTTTCTGGCTGGGGCATTGCGCCTGCCCGTACCCTGGGACTACACTTTTATCTTTGACCTTTTCTCTGAAGCGACACGTCATGGCCCTGATACCCGCCACCATCCTGACCGGCTTTCTCGGTTCGGGCAAGACCACGCTGCTCAAGCGCGTGCTGACCGAAACGCATGGGCACAAAATTGCCGTAATCGAAAACGAGTTCGGCCAGGAAAACATCGACAACGACATCCTGGTCAATGACACCGAAGAGCAGATCTTCCAGATGAACAATGGTTGCGTGTGCTGCACCATCCGCGAGGATTTGCGCAATACGCTCTCGCTGCTGGCGGCCAAGAAGCGCAAGGGATTGATGGACTTCGAGCGCGTCATCATTGAAACCACCGGACTGGCCGATCCCGGCCCGGTGGCGCAGACTTTCTTCATCGACGAAGAGGTGGCCGAGAGTTACCTGTTGGACGCCATCCTGACCCTGGTGGATGCCAAGCACGCCATGCGGCAGCTCGACGAGCGGCAAGAGGCGCGCCGTCAGGTCGGTTTTGCCGACCAGCTTTTTATCAGCAAGGCCGATCTGGTCACGCCCGCCGAACTGGAGGCCCTGCAACATCGCCTCAAGCACATGAACTCGCGCGCGCCGCAGCAGGTGGTGCATTTCGGCGAGGCGCCCCTAAAGGACGTGCTGGACTTGCGCGGCTTCAACCTCAACGCCACGCTGGACATCGACCCGCAATTCCTGACCGAAGACGAACACGAACACGAACACGCGCATCACGGCCATGAGCACGAGCACGGCGATGAGCACGAACACGATCACGCCCATGAGCATGATGAGGGCCAGCATCCGCATCACCATCACCACGACGACGATGTTAAAAGTTTCGTCTATAAGGCCGAGCGGCCTTTCGATCCGGTCAAGCTGGAGGACTTTCTGGGCGCCATCGTCAACATCTACGGCCCGCGCATGTTGCGCTACAAAGGCGTGCTGGACATGAAAGGCACCAGCCACAAGGTCATTTTTCAGGGCGTGCATCAGCTCATGGGCAGCGATCTGGGGCCGCAGTGGAAGAGCGGCGAGCCGCGGGTTTCCAAGATGGTCTTCATCGGCATCGACCTGCCGCGCGACATCCTGGTGCAGGGGCTGGAGCAGTGCCTGGTGTAGCGCCCTGGGTTGAGCCTCTTGCACAAAACGCCACAGGCCCTACAATCGCCGCCTTTCTTGCAGTGAGCGCGCCTTAGCGTAACCAGGGCCGCATCTCAACCCGATGGGAGCGAGCAACGTGACATCCAAGACAATCAAGACCACAAAAACAGTCAAGAAAACCATCCCAAAAACCGAACGCCATGCTGGCGCCGCCGTGAAAAAAACGGCGGTCAAGGCAAAGACAAAGGCGAAGGCAAAGACGGTGGCGCCGGTCAAAGTCCCGGCGAAAACGGCCCTGAAGCCTGTTGCGGCCCAAAAAGCAACTGCAAAATCCGGCAAGCCTGCCGCCCAAACCCAGCTCCGCAAAGCGCCCGCCGCGCACGCTGTACCAGCCGCGCCGCAGCCGGCAACCAAGCCTGTGGCGACCCGGCCCAAGCCGGGTACGGCCCAAGTTCACGGCAGCCCAAAGACAGCGGCGGTTCCCCGCGCCTCAGCGCCTCACCCCGCGCCCAGGCCGGCGCGGCCCGTCGCGGCGGCGCGGCCCCTTGTCATCAAAAAAGACCCCCGGCTGGCCAATAACTGGAAAACCAAACCCGTCGAGCAATGGATCGATGATGAAGTCATCTGCATGCCCGATGAGCAATACATGAGTGACAAGCAATTGGCCTTCTTTCGTCTGAAGCTGGTGCGGCTCAAGAACGATATTCTTTCCAATGCTGGCGAGACCACCGAGCATCTGCGCAGCGACACGGTGGTGGTGCCCGATCCGGCTGATCGCGCTACCATTGAGGACGAGCACGCGCTGGAGTTGCGCACGCGCGACCGCGAACGCAAATTGCTCAGAAAAATCGAGCAATCCATTGCCCGCATTGATACGGGCGACTATGGCTATTGCGATGAAACGGGCGAGCCCATCGGCATTGCGCGCCTGCTGGCGCGCCCCACGGCCACGCTGTCGCTGGAAGCGCAGCAGCGGCGCGAACTCAAGCAAAAACTGTTCGGCGATTGACGCCGCGCGCCGCCCCGCAACGATGCGCATCCAAGGAATGTCATCATGGCCAAAGAAGCGGAAATAAAAGCGGGCCTGTTGGGCAAGGTCGCCAAGTTCATCCGGAATCCAACCCTGGACTGGGCGGACATTGATCGCGCCGACGCGCCCCATTCACAAATGAGCCTGGACAGCGCGCAAGCGCGGCAAGCGCTCAAGGAAATGATCAAGCGCAAGCGCCGCAATGATTTGGTGCGCAAGCGCGAATTCGACACGCTGCGCAAAATCCGGCGCAAGGGCCGGGGAGCGTCAACCGATGGCTTGAACACGATGGCGCTGGACTCTTCGTATTCAAGCAGCCAGTTGGTGCACGACGCGGAAAAATGGGACCACGAGCAAAAACGCGAATGGACCTTGCACCAGATCGACGAAATCGAAGCTCAGTTGTCGCGCAGTTGGTTTCGCAGACCCGGCGAAATTCCCACCGTTCCGATGAAGCTGCGTACCGCGCGCGCTCAACTCCAAAACCGGAACACGGGACAA
>JAIRQU010000190.1 GCA_031256305.1 Burkholderiaceae bacterium | reverse complement strand
TCTGGCGCGAATCGTGTCGCCGTCGGCCGAGGCGGTGGCTATCGCGCAGGACCGCATCCGCGAGAAGGCGCACTTTGCGCGCTGCGCGGCGGCCAGCGGCGTTGCGCCCGCGCCGTATGCCGTGATTGAACGCGAGGCCGATCTGCGCGCCGCGCCCGATAACATGCTGCCCGGTATCCTGAAAACCGCCCGCCTGGGCTACGATGGCAAGGGGCAGGCCCTGGTCGCCACGCGCGCCGAACTGGTTGCCGCGTGGGCGCAATTGCGCCGCGCACCCTGCGTGCTGGAGCAGCGCTTGCCGCTGGCGGCGGAATGCTCGGTGATCGTGGCGCGCGGCCACGACGGATGCACCGTAAACCTGCCGGTGCAGCGCAACCTGCACCGCAAGGGCATTCTGGCCGTAACCGAGGTGTATCCCGGCAATGTTCCAGATAGCATTGCCAAGCAAGCGCTGGATGCTACTATTTCAATAGCTGATGGCCTTGCCTACGTTGGCGTGTTGTGCGTCGAGTTTTTCGTGCTGGCCGATGGCCGCCTGGTCGTCAACGAAATGGCTCCGCGTCCGCACAACAGCGGGCATTACACCGTTGATGCCTGCGACCTGTCGCAATTCGACTTGCAGGTGCGCACCCTGGCCGGCCTGCCGCTGGCGCAGCCGCGCCAGCACAGCGCCGCCGTCATGCTCAACCTGATGGGTGATCTGTGGTTCGATGCGGCATCCGCCGCGCGCACGCCGCCGTGGGAACAGGTGCTGCAACTGCCCGGCGCGCATCTGCACCTGTACGGCAAGCGTCAGGCGCGGCCCGGTCGCAAGATGGGGCATCTCACGCTCACCGCGCCCGATGCCGGGCAGGCGCGCGCGCAAGCCCTGAGCGCGGCGCGGCTACTGGGCATCGCGCCGTTTTGATCCCAGGCGGCGCGCCATGATTCTGACCGGCCCCGATGCCATTGAGCGCACCGCGCAAGCCCTGGCCGCGGGCGAGCTGGCGGGCATACCCACCGAGACCGTCTATGGCCTGGCGGCCAATGCGGCGGACGACGCGGCGGTGTGCCGCATCTACGCGGCCAAGGGGCGACCTGCCGGTCATCCGCTGATCGTGCATGTCGCCAGCGCCGCGCGGGCGCGGGCGTTTGCCGCCGATGTTCCGCCGCTGGCGCAACGCTTGATGCAGGCGTTCTGGCCCGGCCCGCTGACGCTGATCCTGCCGCGCCGCGCCGATGTGGCGCGCGCGGCGGCGGGCGGGCAAGACACGATTGGCCTGCGCTGCCCCGCGCACCCAACCGCGCAGGCGCTGCTGGCGGCGTGCGTGGCGCGCGGCGTGATGGGGCTGGCCGCGCCCAGCGCCAACCGCTTCGGGCGCGTCAGTCCCACCACGGCGGCGCACGTGGCCGCCGAGTTCGGCCCTGATCTGCTGGTGCTTGATGGCGGGCCGTGCGCGGTCGGCATTGAATCGGCCATCGTCGATTGCACGCGCGGCGCGCCGGTGCTGCTGCGCCCAGGGCAGTTGACGCGCGCCGGCATCGAGCGTGCCGCCGGTGAGCGCGTGCGCCTGCCCGGCGAGCTGGCCGCGCCTGATCCGCGCGCATCGGGTACGTTGAGCGCGCACTATGCGCCGCGCGCCCAAGTGCGCCTGATGTGCGCCGACGAATTGCGCGCCGCGCTCGGCCTGCTGGGCAATCAGGCGCGCGGCGATGTCGCGTCTGCCGCACCTATCGCGCCTATCGCCGTCTGGGCGCGCGCACCGCTGCCGCAGACCGCCAGTCCGTTCATTGTGCGCCGTATGCCCGATGACGCGCCCGCCGTCGCGCAACAGCTTTTTGCCGTGCTGCGCGGCTTTGACGACGCGGGCGTCAAACAGGTCTGGGTCGAAACCCCGCCCGATGCGCCAGAATGGGAAGGCGTGGCCGACCGCCTGCGGCGGGCCGCCGCCAGCGCTTGATGCAAGGCATCAGACCGGACTGCGCCGCCTGGCCTCCGGCGGCCCGCTACACTAGCCCACATCACGTTATTTCCTCACCCCCAGAGACCGTAACCATGACCAAGCCTTTGACTCCCTCGCGCCGCGCTTTTCTCGCCTGGGCCGGATCCAGCGTTACGCTGATGCTGGCCGGCTGCGGCGGCGACAGCGTGGTTAGCCATCTGAATCCGCAGCGCTTTCTGATTGTCGGCGACGGCTTTTGTGACCAGGGCCAGACCGGTTCCCTGCCCACGGTCAACGACGGCTCCCAAACCTGGCTGCAACTGATGGCGACCTATTACAGCAGCGTCGCGCCAGTGCTGCCCGTCATCCAGGGCGGCACGGCTTGGGCGCAGGCCAATGCCTTTATCGCCAGCGCAGATACCGTCAGCGGCGCCAACGCCCCAAGCGTGCAAACGCAAATCAGTCAAATGCTCGCCGCCACCACCATCACCAACAACGACCTGGTATTCATCAACGGCGGCATGGCCGACATCGTGCAGGCCGTGACGCAGACCGGCATTTCGCCGGCCACCACCACTGCCGTGCAGTTAGCCGCCACGGCGCTGGGCGGGCTGGTGCGGCAACTCACGCAAAACGGAGGCACGCACGTGGTGGTCACGGGCGTTTACGACCTCAGCATCTCGCCCTGGGCGGCAAGCACGGGCCTGAACACCAGTGACATCAGCAAACTGACCACCGCTTTCAACGACCAGCTTCTGATCAATATCGCCGACTTGGCGTCCACGGTGCTGTATCTGGACGCGGCGTTGTTCTACAACCTGGTGTCCAACTCGTCGGACAATTACAGCATCAGCAACACCACCACGCCGGTATGCACAACGCCTACGGCCTTGACCTGTAGCACCAGTACGCTGATCGACGCCAACTACAACGCCTACCTGTTTGCCGATAACCTGAACTTTACGCCCGCCGCCCAGCGCATGTTCGGCGACGAAAACTACGGCAGCAACGGCTACCAGCGGTTGATCGACCGCTGGTAAGACCCTCTCGCGCATTGACAGGCCCGTGCGCTCTAGGGTTGATCGCGCACGGCCCATTCCACCAGTTGGTCCAGCGCCGCGCGCGCGGCAGGCGCGTTGGGGTCGTTGACCAGCCCGGCCAACGCATAAAACCGGCCTGACTGGTCTTGCGCGTAACCCGCCACGGAAGCCACATCGCGCAGAGTGCCGGTCTTCAACTCGGCGCGGCCAATCGCTACCGATCCCGGACGGCGCTCGGCCAAGTGCGCCATGGTGCCGTCCACGCCAGCGATTGAGAGCGACTGCATGAACGGCTGGCCCGCCACCGGGTCGTTGGCCGCCTGCTGCAACAGCGCGATCAACGAGGCCGCGCTGATGCGCGCGTCGCGCGCCAGACCCGCGCCATTGACGAGCACCGGCGCGGCGCGCAGCCCAAAGCGCCCGCGCCACCAGCGCGCGACCAGCGCGCGCGAACGCTCGAAACTGCCGCGCTGCGCGCCGCCGTTTTGCGCCGCCGACAGCGTAAGAAACAACTGCTGCGCCATGACGTTGTTAGAGAACTTGTTGATGTCCGCGATGATCCGCGCCAGCGGCGGCGACGCATCCGTGGTCAACAACTTGGCGCGCGCCGGAACCGGCCCGTCGAGCCAGCGCGCCTGCCCGGTCAGCGCGCCGCCGCTGGCGCGCCACACGGCCTCGATGACGCGCGGCGCAAACTGCGCCGCGCCGGGATACGCCACCGGCCATTGCTGATCGCCGCAGGCCAGCGGATACGCGCCCGCGAACCGCGCCTGGGCCGGGTTGCCAAAGTCCAGTGCAAGCTGCGCGCGCCAATCGCCGCACGGGCCGGATTCACCGGGTACTTCGGCAGGCAGCGTTACGTCCGCGATGGGCGGCTCGGTTTCCACGCGCACCTGGCCCGTGACCGGATCGGGGAAAAACTTGAAGATCAGCGCCCCGAAGTTGACCAGCAAGCCGTCCGGCCCCACGTTGTAGGGCCGCAGCGGATCGCCATCGAACGCCGCCGGATCGTGCGGCGGCAAATTAAAGATGCGGTCACTGAGCATGATGTCGCCATGCACCACGCGCACGCCCTGGGCCTGGATGGCCTGCATCAACGCCGTCAGGCGCTCCACCACCAGCTTGGGATCGCCCCCGCCCTCAATGATCAGATTGCCTTCAAGCGCGCCGCCATTGACCGGGCCTTGCGTATAGACGCGGGTCTTCCACTGGTAATCAGGCCCCAGCAAATCCAGCCCGGCGTAGGTAGTGACCAGCTTCATCACCGAGGCGGGATCCATCGGCGCATCGACGCGCCACGCCAGCCGCGGCGCGGCCTGCGCCGGCGCACCCGCCGCGGATGAATCGACCGCGCCCGGCGGCGCGACCGGCGCTACCATCATCGCCACATGCTCGGCCGGCACGCCCGCGCGCGCCAGCGCCCGGACAATTTCCGGTGGCAGCCCCGCAACGGCGCGCGGCGCAGCCCTGACGGTCATTCCATGCCGCGCCTGGGCTGGCGCCGGCAGCACTAGAATGGAAGCGATTGAAAGCACGCAAGCCGCCGTCGCGGCGGCGGATGCGCGGCGCGAAAAACGACCCGGCCAAAAATTGCGGGAAAGCCAATACAGCATCCGCCGATTATGGCTGGCGGCTTGTGCCGTTAGGGCTTTCCTGCCTGCCGCGAATTAAAGAATAACCCTGTAGCCCCTTGTCATGCTGCGCTTCTTTTTGATCTTTGTTGGCGTGCTGGCCGTGCTGTTCGGCGTGGAAATGCTCAACCCGGTGCAGGCCGCGGTGGTCAACCCGTGGACGGCGCTGGTGGCGCGCGCCAGCGCGGGCATCGTGCGCATCATCGACCCCTCGGTGATCTCTTATGGCCGCGTGCTGCAAAGCGCCAAGACGGGCTTTGGCGTTTCCATAGAGCCGGGCTGCAACGGCGTGGAAGCAGCCATTGTGCTGATCGCGGCGATGCTGGCCTTCCCCTCGCCGTGGCTGATGAAACTCTGGGGCATCCTCGCCGGTTTCACGGTGGTGCAGGCGGTCAACCTGATCCGGGTCGTCACGCTGTTCTTCATCGGGCAGTGGAACCTGAAGGTATTCGAGTTCGCGCATCTGTACATGTGGCAGGCGCTCATCATGCTGGACGTGCTGATCGTCTGGCTGATCTGGATGCGGCTGGTCGCCCGGCGCGAAAAAGCATGAAAACCACCCTCATTGGCCGCCTGCTGCTGCTGTCCATCGGCTGCCTGATCGTGCTGCTGCCGCTGTGGTACTGGGCCGCCGCGTGGTTTGCCGCGCCACCCATCTGGCTGGCGGGCGCGGTGATGAAGGCGCTGTTTCCGTGGGCCGAAAGCTGGGCGCAGCATGGCGTTAGCGCCACGCTCAACACCCTGGTGCAAGTGCGCGTGCATGGCCCGCAAGGCGACGCGCTGGGCGAACTTGCGCCCGACGTGAGCTACCCCACCTACGGCTACGGCCTGGTGCTGCTGTGGGCCATGCTGATCGCCGCCCGCCTGACCACGCGCACGCCCTACTGGTGGCTCAAGGGCCTCATCGGCAGCGTGCTGCTCATCCCGGTGCAAGCCTGGGGCATCTGCTTTGAATGGCTGCGCGACGTGGCGCTGCTCTCCGGCCCTTCCGGCGCGGCCTGGCTGGGCTACCCGGCTTGGGCCACCAACGCCATCGCCTACGGCTACCAGTTGGGCATCTTGATGCTGCCGCCGGTGGTGCCGATTCTGCTGTGGCTGCTGTTCAACAAACGGTTTGTCGCCGCGCTGTGGCTGGAAGCCGCGCTGGCGGGCGCGCCGCGGCACAGCAACGCGCAAAAAACCATCAAAACCATGTAGACGGCGCTACCCGCGCGCCAGATCAACCCGCTCCGGCAGCCGCGCCAGCAGCGCATCCAGCGTCACGCCCGGTTCAACGCCGCAGGCTTGACACCAGTCGATGAACAGGGTCAGCTCAATGTACGCCTCGCCGCGCTCAACCTTGGACACGAA
>JAIRQU010000180.1 GCA_031256305.1 Burkholderiaceae bacterium | reverse complement strand
CCGCCCAGCGCGGTCTGGATGCCATATTGCCCCGGCACGTTGCTGCCCAGCTTGATGTTGGCCAGCATGTTCAGCCCTTCGATGTAGTCACATGCGATTGACTTGTCGCCCGATACGATCATCCACCCGGCGCGATAGCCGCAAGCGCGATACGCCTTGGATAGCGAACCGAAGGTCAGCGTGAGCACATCATTGGACAGCGAGGCCAGCGGCGTATGCCACACGCCGTCATAGAGCACCTTGTCATAGACCTCGTCGGCCATGATGACCAGCCCGTGCGCGCGCGCGATGTCCACGATGCCGCGCAACAGTTCGGGCGTGTACACCGCCCCGGTCGGATTGTTGGGGTTGATAACGACGATGGCGCGGGTGGCGGGCGTGATCTTGGCGCGGATGTCGGCCAGGTCGGGCATCCAGCCGTTGCCTTCGTCGCACAGGTAATGCACGGGCTTGCCGCCCGACAGACTGGCCACCGCCGTCCACAGCGGGTAATCGGGCGCGGGCACCAGCATTTCGTCGCCTTCGTTGAGCAGCGCGTTGGCGGCCATGCCGATCAGGTCGCTGGCGCCGTTGCCCAGGTAGATGTCGTCGAGCGTCACGCCCACGATGCCCTGCTGCTGCGTGTAATGCATCACCGCCTTGCGCGCCGAAAAAATACCCTTGCTGTCCGAATACCCCGCCGCGTTGGGCAGGTTGCGCGCCATGTCCTGCACGATTTCCTCTGGCGGCTCAAAGCCGAACGGCGCCAGATTGCCAATGTTGAGCTTGATGATTTTCTGGCCCTCATCCTCCATCTGCTGCGCCGCCTCCACGATGGGGCCGCGCACGTCGTAGAGCACATGGGCCAGCTTGGCCGATTTCGGAATGGGGTTCATGACACGCTCCACAAAACGAAAACAAGAGAACTCGCGGCATTGGAACACATCCGGCGCCAGCGCCCGATGCGCGGGGCAAGGCCGAATCAAACCCAGGGCGCTGCGCTCTGAGACAATCGCCCGGTGAATCTTGCCGACATCATTCAGACCATCGCCGTCTATGCCTTGCCCGTGTTGTTCGCCATTACCGCGCACGAGGCCGCGCACGGCTTGGTAGCCCAGAAGCTGGGCGACAACACCGCCGCCATGCTGGGGCGCGTCACGTTCAATCCGGTCAAGCACATCGACCCGATTGGCACCATCGCCATTCCGCTGGCGCTGGCGTTCGTCACCCAGGGCGCATTTTTATTTGGCTATGCCAAGCCGGTGCCGGTGCGCTTTGACCGCCTGAAAAATCCGCGCCGCGACATGGTGTGGGTCGCGCTGGCTGGGCCGCTGTGCAATCTGGCGCAGGCGCTGATCTGGGGCGCGCTGCTTTATCTGCTGGCGGGCATGGGCGTGCGCGAACCGTTTTTTATAGACATGTGCCGCGGCGGCGTCACGGTCAACATCGTGATGTTCGCCTTCAATCTGTTCCCGCTGCCCCCGCTTGATGGCGGGCGCGTGCTGGTCGGGCTGCTGCCGCCGCGCCCGGCCATGGCGCTTGCGCGCGTGGAACGGTATGGCTTTTTCATCGTCATGCTGCTGGTGGTCAGCAAGGTCATCATGCCTATCTGGATGGGACCGCTGATGAGGCTGAGCTTCGCGTTCGTCAACATCATCCTCTCGCCGCTGCGCGCTTTGCTGACTTGACCCATGACCTCTCCCGCCTCTGCCGCGCCGCTGCGCGTACTCACCGGCATCACGCCATCGGGCACGCCGCATCTGGGCAATTACGTGGGCGCGATCCGCCCCGCCGTGGCCGCCAGCCGCACGCCAGGCATCGAAAGTTTCTTTTTCCTGGCCGACCTGCACAGCCTTATCAAGGCGCACGACCCGGCGCGCACGCAGCGCTCAACGCTGGAGATTGCCGCAAGCTGGCTGGCTGCCGGGTTGGACCCGCGGCGCGTCACTTTTTACCGGCAGTCCGACATTCCCGAAATCCCCGAACTGACGTGGCTGCTGACCTGTGTGACCGGCAAGGGCCTGCTCAACCGCGCCCATGCCTACAAGGCCGCGCTGGACAAGAACGCCGCTGCGGGCGAGGAGCCGGATGCGGGCGTAACCATGGGCCTGTTCATGTACCCGGTGCTGATGGCCGCCGACATCTTGCTGTTCAAGGCGCACCGCGTACCCGTTGGGCGCGACCAGGTGCAGCATCTGGAAATGGCGCGCAACATCGCCGCCAGCTTCAACCACATCTACGGCGAACATCTGGTATTGCCCGAAGCGGCGATTGACGACAACGTGGCTACCCTGCCCGGGCTGGACGGGCGCAAGATGAGCAAGAGCTACGGCAACACCATCGCGCTGTTCGGCCCGCGCGAGCAGTTGCGCAAGCAGATCATGGGCATCGTTACCGACTCGCGCGCGCCGGGTCAGGCCAAGGATGCCGAAAGCGCCGCCATCTTCCAGCTCTACCGCGCCTTTGCCATGCCCGATGAAACCGCGCAATTCAAGCGCGCCCTGGCGCAAGGCATGGCCTGGGGCGAGGCCAAGGAGCAGGTATTCGAGCGCATCGACCGCGAAATCAGCCCCCTGCGCGCGCGCTACGAATACCTGATGACGCATCCGCAGGAAGTGGAAACCGCGTTCATCGCCGGCGCCCAGAAAGCGCGAGCGTTGGCCGCGCCGTTGATGCGCGCGCTGCGCCACGCCGTCGGGCTGCGGCCCTTGACCGAGCTGGCGGATACCGAATCCGCAGCGCGCACAGCCGCGCCGGACGGCCCGTTGCCGGTTTTCAAGCAATACCGCGAAGCCGACGGGCGCTTCTACTTCAAGCTGACTGACGCGCAGGGCCGCGCGCTGCTACAAAGCCGGGGTTTCGATTCCCCGCGCGAAGCCGGCCAGGCCGTCAAGCGCCTGCAAACCGAAGGCGCGGCAGCGCTGCCCGCACTGGCCGCGCAACTGGATAGCGCCGCTTGTCAATCCCTGGACATCGCGGGCGCGGCGCTCGACAGGCTCAAACAGGCGCTGGCGGCGTAAGACTGCCCGCCGCTATCTTGCCCCAATCCAAATTCCGCCGCGATTCAGGCGGGAATAGTCAAACGGGAATAGCCGAACGGCGCAGCCGTCCGCGCTTTACGACCACGCCGGGATAGGCCCCGGCACCTGGCCGCACTGACCACGCTGGCGCAGGGCGTGGTCCATGACGACCAAGGCCAGCAGCGCCTCGACGATGGGCGCGGCGCGCAAACCCACGCATGGATCGTGGCGGCCCTTGGTAACGACTTCAACCGCATTGCCGCGCTCGTCCATGCTTGGGCGCGCAATCAGGATGGAACTGGTGGGCTTGAAAGCAACGCCGACCTCGATGTCCTGCCCGGTACTGATGCCGCCCAGCACGCCGCCGTCATGATTGCTGGCAAACGCCACGCCGCCATCGAGCGCGGGCTGCAACAGGTCGCCGTGCTGACTGCCCAGGTGTGCGGCGCTGGCAAAACCGTCGCCGATTTCCACGCCCTTGACGGCGTTCAGGCCCATCAGCGCGTGCGCAATATCCGCGTCGAGCCGGTCATAGAGCGGCTCGCCCAACCCGGCCGGCACGCACTGCGCCACCGCGCGCAGCCGCGCGCCGCACGAATCTCCCGTCTTGCGCAGCGCAGTCATGTAACTTTCGAGAGCCGACACATCGGCCTGCGGCGCAAAGAAGGGGTTGCGCTCAACGTACTCCCACCCCTCGAAGCCCAGCCGCAAATCCCCTACCTGCGTAACGCAGGCGTGAAACACCGTGCCGAACTGCTCGCGCAGCCACTTCTTGGCGATGGCTCCGGCGGCCACGGTGGGCGCGGTCAGGCGCGCCGACGCGCGCCCGCCGCCGCGCGGATCGCGCAGTCCGTATTTGCGCCAATAGGTGTAATCGGCATGGCCGGGGCGGAAACTCTGGGCGATGTCGCCGTAATCGGCGCTGCGCTGATCGGCGTTGCGAATCAGCAGCGCCATCGGCGCGCCGGTGGTGCGCCCCTCATAAACGCCAGAGAGGATTTCAACGCGGTCAGCCTCTTGCCGCTGGGTAACAAACGAATTGCTCCCAGGGCGGCGGCGATCCAGGTTGAACTGGATGTCGGCCTCGCACAACATCATGCCCGGCGGACAGCCGTCAATTACGCAACCGATGGCCGGGCCATGCGATTCGCCGAAATTCGTGACGGCAAACAAAGTGCCAAGGGTATTACCGCTCATGGGAATTTACAAGCTGCAAGCGTCCGCGACAAAGGGCCGGATTTGGATTTATTTCCGCCATCAAGGCTACGCCGGCGCCGCGCGCACTGCGGGCGCGCTGGCGTCAGAGGACGTTCTTTTGCTCTTCCTTTTCCGGCCAATCGCGGATGTAGGCCTTGAGCATACGGGTCTCGAAGTCCTGGCTTTCAACCACCGCCTTGGCCACGTCGTACAGACTGATGACGCCATGCAGATGCTGCTGGTCGATCACCGGCATGTAGCGCGCGTGGTGGTGCAGCATGATGCGGCGCACTTCGTCCAGCTCGGTGGCCAGCGTGCAGATGATGGGCTGATCTTCCATCACGCTGCGCACGCGCAACTCGCCCAGATGGCCGTCCGCGCGCGCCAGCGCCTGAATCACCTCGCGGAAGGTCAGAATGCCCACCACCTCGCCATATTCAACGACGATAAGCGAACCAACATCCACCTCCGACATGGTTTTGACGGCGCGCGCCAGCGGTTCGTCGGGGCCGACGGTATACAGGGCATTGCCCTTGATGCGTAGCAGATCGCTCACTTGCATGGAAATCTCCCTGAGATCGTGACGGTGCCGGAAATCATGCGAATACTATAGCCTACTCCCAATTCAAGGCATGGGGAGAAATCAAGCATTCATTACACTGCCTTTCCTTCAACCCAAAACCCTCCGGCCATCATGAAAAAAATCGGGATAACGCTCGCAGCCCTTATTGTGTTGACCGCCCTGTGGCTGGGCGCGGCCTGGTACACGGGCACGCGCATCCAGGCACAGGCCAGCGACGCCATTGCGCGCATCAATGCGGCCTGGGCCAGAAATCAGCGCGCCATGGGCGCACAGATCAAACTCATCGACTATGAGCGCGGCCTGCTGTCAAGCCACGCGCGCTATGCCATCGCCAGCCCTTTGCTCGGCAGCCAGCCCGTGGTGGAATACGACGTGACCTTCTGGCACGGCCCGTTTCCGCTGACCACGCAAGGCGGGCTTGTGCCCCGGCAGTTTCAGGCCCACGCCGAAGTACTGGCCGCGTCCGGCCCGTTCAAGGCGGTAACGGGCGCGCTGATGAACGGCAAGCCGCCGCTGGTCGTGGACATTGGTTGCGGCTACGGCCATCACTGCACCGGCACGGGCAGCGTGCCGCCGATTGACGCCGATCTAGGCCCCATCGCCCAAAACGTCAAGCTGGCCTTTGGCGGCGCGCGAATGCGGTTCACTTTCGATTGTCCGTCCGACACCGACTACAAAATCAACGGCGATACGCAATTGCTGCCCCTGACCGTCGGCGGCCAGAACTTCGGCAGCGGGCAAATCACGTTTGCCTTGAATGCGCAATCCATCCACGAGGTGTTTTCGTGGAAAACCGATCAGGGCGAAAGCAAGCTCGCCCTTGATCTGACCCTGACCCAGCCCCTGCCCATATTGGGCAGCGCCCAGCCCGCCACGTCCGCAAGCCTGCCCCAGTTCATCAAGACGGCATCGATCAACCTCTCGCTGTCCAAGCCGATGATCGTGGACATGGCTGCGCGCGCGCTCAACCTGACCAAGGGCGCCGACCTGGCCAGCACGCGGCAGGAAATCAGCGCCAAGCTCGACCCCCTGCTGGCCAGCAATCCCGCCGCGCAAAAATACCTGCGCATCCAGGGCGACCAACTCATCAGCGACTGGCAATACGCCGAGGGCAAATTGACCATCAACGGCCAGGACGATCCCGATTTGCTCAACCAAATCCAGCAGGGTTACCAACGACAGTTGCGCGCCCAGCAACAAGCGCTGCAAGGCGCGGACGCCGCCGCCGCCCAAAGCAGTGACGGCGCTTTCGCCGCCCGTCCCGCCTCCGCCCCGGATGGCGTGGCAGCGGGCCAATAGCGCCTTTTTCCACCGCGCGGGCCGCACTACGCCAGCCTGCGTTTCGTTTTCAAGAAACGGCGGCGCGCGTCTTTGCCGTAACCTCCGCCAAGATGGCTGGGCGTTCCGTGAGCGTCCAGGCATTTGAAAACCAGTTCCCGCGTATGACTTCCACTTTGCAATGGCTACCCGGCGACGCGCCCTTCAGCCCGCGTTTTGGCGACATCTACCGCAGCGGCGGCACCGATGGGCACGGCGGCCTGGAACAGGCGCAACAGGTATTCCTGGCCGGTTGCGGCCTGCCCGCGCTGTGGAACGAATCACCGGCTCTGCCCGCTTGGCAAATTCTGGAAACCGGCTTTGGACTGGGGCTGAATTTTCTGGCCTCGTGGCAAGCCTGGCGCGACGCCCCGGCGCGGCCCGCGCGGCTGTTCTACAGCGCGGTCGAAGCCTTTCCACCCACGGCTGACGATCTGCTCAAAAGCGCCGCGTCGTTTGCGCCATTGCTGCCGCTGGCGCGCTTGCTGGCCGCGCAATGGCGCGGTCTGCTGCCGGGGCTGCACCGCATCGAACTGGAGCAGGGGCGCGTGCAGCTCACATTGGTCGTCGGTGACGCGCAAGCCTTGCTGCCGCAATTGACCGGGCGTTACGACAGCATTTTTCTCGACGGCTTTACGCCGCGCAAGAACCCGGAGATGTGGCGCGAGACGGTGCTCAAAGCCGTGGCCCGCCTGACCCGCCGGGACGCGCG
>JAIRQU010000164.1 GCA_031256305.1 Burkholderiaceae bacterium | reverse complement strand
TAGAGCGCGAGCTGATGACGCTCAAGGCCGATTTGCCCATCAGTTACGTGCGCCGCGAGGACTATGTGCAATCCATCGCCACCATCATGTCCAAGCTCGACGCGATGGGCCTGAAGTTTGAAAACATCCTGCTCAAGGGAGGACGAAGCTATGAATGAAGCCATGCTGCGCGAGCAGGCCGCGCGCGCGCGCCGAGAATTTCTGCGCTGGATATTGCTGCTCACGCTCAACCTTTCGCGCCCGGCGCACGCCACGTTGCGCATGCTGCTGGGCGTGGCGCAGGGCGAATACCCGGACGCAACCGAGCTGGAAGTGCGCCGCGAGCTGGACTACCTGGAGGGCCGCGAGCTGCTGCGCGTGTTCATCGACCCGCTGGGCCAGGTCAGCGCCGATTTGACGCGCCACGGCATCGACGTGGTGGAGTACACGGTGCCGGTTGATCCGGGTATCGCGCGCCCGCCCAAAGGCTAAGGGGAGATCGGCGCATGGGCCGCAAGAGCAGCATCAGCCGCTTGCCCGATGAGGTCAAGCGGCACCTGGAAAAGTGCATCGGCCAAGGCCGGTTCACGCTCGATGAGCTGATTGCCGATTTGCAAGCGCGCTTTCCGCAAGAGGCCAGAGCCTGGGCGTTGCCCAGCCGCAGCGCCATGCACCGCTATGGGCAAAAGCTGGAGCGGCGGTTATCTGCGATTCGCGCCAGCACCGAGGCGGCCAAGCTGATCCAGGAGCAGGCGGGCGATGACAAGGACGCGCGCAGCGAGGCGCTGACGGCGCTGGTGCAAACCGAGTTGTTCGAGGCCATTTTGGCGCTGCAAGAGGCCGATGACCCCGATGCCGATCCGCAGGAGCGCGTGGCCATGCTCAGTGCCGCGGCCAGAAATATCGCTACCCTTACGCGCAGCAGCATCAACCTCAAGTTATTCCAGGCCAAGGTGGAAGAAGCCGCGCGCAAGGCGCTGCTGGAACAGCAGCGCGCCAAGCTCGACGAGCTGGGCAAGACCGGCGACGTGCCTGCCGATGTACTGGCCAAGGTCATCAAGGCGGCCTATGACCTCTGATCCACCCGCAACAGCGGCAATCCAGGGGTCGCAGCCCGCGCTCCAGCTCTACCCCTACCAGCGCCGCTGGGTGCAGGACGGCAGCCGTTTCAAGATTGCCATGTTCGCCCGGCAATGCGGCAAGACCTTTACCAGCACGCTGGAGTTGGTGCTGGACTGTATCCGCGCCGAAAGTCTGGGCCAACGCCGCCGCTGGGTAATCCTCTCGCGCGGCGAGCGCCAGGCGCGCGAGGCCATGAACGAAGGCGTCAAGCTGCACCTGCGGGCGATGCAGGCGGGCTTCGAGGAATACGAAACCCCCTTTGACGCGGCCATGCGCAGCCTGGAAGTGGAGCTGCCCGGCGGCAGCAAAATCTCCGCGCTGCCGGCCAATCCGGACACCGCGCGGGGCTTTTCGGCCAACGTGCTGCTCGACGAATTTGCTTTCCACCAGGACAGCCGCGCCATCTGGAAGGCGCTATTCCCGGTCATCAGCAGGCCGGGACTCAAGCTGCGCGTCATCAGCACCCCAAACGGCAAAGGCAACAAGTTCTATGAGCTGATGACTGGAGGCCCGGTCAACGCCGGGCCGCCCCAAGTTGACCGGAGCCCCCTTGGGGGGCAGCGAAGCACGCGCAGCGGCGAACGTGGGGGCCTTGTGTCTGATGGTTGGAGCCGCCACGGCACCGACATCTATCAGGCCGTGGCCGATGGCCTGCCGCGCAATATAGACGAGCTGCGCCGGGGCGCGGGCGATGAAGACCTGTGGGCGCAGGAGTTTGAACTCAAATGGCTCGACGAAGCCAGCGCCTGGCTGGACTACGGGCTGATTGACGCCTGCGAGGACGACCTGGCCGGTATCCCGGCAAACTACGCGGGCGGGCCGTGCTACGCGGGCGTGGACATTGGCGCGCGGGGCGACCTGTTTGTCATCTGGGTGCTCGAACAGGTGGGCGACGTGTGCTGGACGCGCGAGATCATCACGCGCAAGCGCGCCAGCTTTGCCGAGCAGGACGCGCTGCTCGATGAGGTCTTTACCCGTTACCGCGTGCTGCGCACCTGCATGGATCAAACCGGCATGGGCGAAAAACCCGTCGAGGATGCCAAACGCCGGCACGGTTCCAGCCGCGTCGAAGGCGTGCTGTTCACCGGCCCCAACAAGCTGACACTGGCCACGCTGGGCAAGCAAGCCTTCGAGGACCGGCGCATCCGCATTCCGGCGGGCGACCCGGCGCTGCGGGTGGATTTGCACAAGCTGCGCAAGGAATCCGGGCCGACAGGCACCCCGCGCTTTGTAGCCGAGCGCGACAGCAACGGCCACGCCGACCGCGCCTGGGCGTGCTTTCTGGCGCTCAGCGCGGCGGACAACCCGGCCGCGCCCATCGAATACATCAGCGGCGGCCCGCGCCAGGCCGGCAACTTGCAAGGATTCATCTGATGGCCGACCCCAAGCCCCCCAGCAAAGACCTGCCCCCGCTGGACAGCGAGGCGGCCACGCGAGCGCAAGACCCGTGGAGCGCGGACTTTATGGGACAGGTACGCACCAACGACCCGCTGCTGCTCGAGCGCGCCGATCCCGGCTCATTGGCCTTCGAGCTGTACCGCGACCTGCGGCGCGACGGCAAGGTGTTTGCCGGGCTGCAAAAGCGCAAATTGGCCGTGATTGGCCGTCCGTGGACGGTAGCGCCGCTGGTAGATACGCCCCAGGGCCAGCGCGACGCCCGCATCGTCACCGACATTCTGGGCGGCTTTGCCTTTGACCGGCTGTGCGCCGGCTTGCTCAATGCCCTGCTGGTGGGCTGGCAGCCCGCCGAAATCATTTGGGCGTTGCGCGAC
>JAIRQU010000126.1 GCA_031256305.1 Burkholderiaceae bacterium | reverse complement strand
GCTGGCGGGTTTTTTGCTGCGGCAGTGGCATCACCCGGAGCCGCTGCTATCGTTACGCCTGTTTCACAACCCGGCGTATTGGGTCGGGCTGATGCTGTACGCCCTGCATTACAGTTTTGCCAACTTCGGCGCCTATCTGTTCCCCATGTTCGCCCGGCAGGGCCTGAACGTGCCACTGCGCACCACGGGCTGGCTCAATTCTTTCTCGGCGGCGGTTACGTTGATCATGGCGTTTACCTACAGCCGTTTCCTGTCGCGCGGACTCAAGCATAAACGCCCCCTGATGCTGACGGGGGTCGCGTGTCTGATCTTCAGTGCGCTATGGTTCGCGGGGCTGTCCGCCGATGTATCGCTTGGCCAGTTGATTCCGGGCCTGATCGCCAAGGGCATATTCGGCGCGCTGCTGGTGTTGCCCGCCGCGGGCCTGACCTTCCGCGAACTGGGCGACAAACGCTTTACCCACGGCTATCAAGGCAAGAACATCATGCGCCAGATCGTCTCTTCGGCAGGCAGCGCGCTGGCCTCGGTGGCCTTGCAATACCGCTATTACGCGTTGCAAGAAAAAATCACCGGCCAGCTTGATCCGGCCCGGCCCGACGTGGCGCAATGGGCCGACCGCGCGGGCGGCTGGTTTGCCGCCCACGGTTTTGCCGCCGGCCAGGCCCATGCGGCGGCCCTGGCAACCCTGCAAAAAATGATCAACACCCAGGCCATGCTGCTGGCCAGCCAGGACATGTACCGCTGGATGGCCGCCGCCGCCCTGGTCGCGGCGGTCATCATCATCGTGCAAAAAAAGCTGCCGTAAACAAATCCGCCCGGCGCCTTGCCGCCGCGCGCTTGCCCAGCGCGCAAGCGTGATAGCCGCGTCAACCGCTCAACGCCCGGCGTCTCGCGGCCGGGGCCGTTGCGCGGGCGTCACGTCCAGCGCCAACGCCCGGTTCTGGCGCTGCACCTGAAAGCGCACGCTTTGACCGGGCGGCAGCGCGGCGATGCGTGAGAGTAACTCCGGCACGCTGCGCACGCGCTGACCGGCTACTTGCACGATCACGTCGCCGGGCCGGATGCCCGCCTGCGCCGCCGGCGCTTGCGCCAGCACGCCAGTAACCAGCACGCCTTGATTCATGCCTTGCGGCAGGTTGAAGGTCTGCGCCAATTCGGGCGTGAGTTCCGCCGACTCCACGCCGACCCAGCCGCGCACCACCTTGCCGTGGGCGATGATGCTGTCCATGACCTGCCGCGCGGCCGCGACCGGAATGGCAAAGCCGATGCCCATGCTGCCGCCCGAGCGCGAATAGATGGCGGTGTTGATGCCGATCAGATTGCCACTGGCGTCGATCAGCGCGCCGCCGGAGTTGCCGGGGTTGATGGCCGCGTCGGTCTGGATAAAGTTCTCGAAGGCGTTCAGCCCTAACTGGTTGCGCCCCAGCGCGCTGATAATGCCGCTGGTCACGGTCTGTCCCACGCCAAACGGGTTGCCGATGGCCAGCGCCCGGTCGCCTACCCGCAACTGGCTGGAATCGCCCAGCGTTATCACCGGCAGATTGGGCAGGTCGATTTTGAGCACCGCCAGATCCGAATCGGGGTCGGTGCCGATCATTTTGGCCTGGGCGCGCCGGCCATCGGTAAGCGCCACCTCGATCTGGTCGGCGTTTTCGACCACGTGGTTATTGGTCAGCACATAGCCGTCGGCGCGCACGATGACGCCCGAACCCAGCCCCGACTGCGCCGCGCCGCTGTCGTCGCCAAAAAAGAACTGGAACCACGGATCATTGATGGCCGGGCGGCGCGGCGCCGTGCTGGTGTCGATGCTCACCACCGCGGGCGCGGCCTTGCTCACCGCCGCGCTGAAACTGCCCGGATGCACTTGCCCCGGCGCGGCGGGAACATTGGCGCTGACGGCCGACGCAGGCGGCGCGAGCGGCGCAACCGGCGCCAGCGCGGCGGGCGGCACGGACAAAACCGCGCCGCGTTCCAGCCACGCGGGCTTGAAGGTCAGCACGACAAAATACGCTGCCAGCAGCACCGTAACGGTCTGGGCGAACACGAGCCAAAGGCGTTTCATGGCGGGCGCGGCTCTTGTAAAAAGACGGGATGAAAATTTTAGGGTGAACAAGCCTGCCCCGATTGCCCGCACAATGCGCGCATGATCGTTTCCCTTTCTCCCACCGGCGTGGAGCGTGCGCGCCTGACAGCGGCATTCGACGCCTTGCTGCACCCCGAACAGTTCCACGACTACGGCCCCAACGGCTTGCAGGTCGAAGGCAAGCCGCGCGTGCGCAAGCTGGTCAGCGGCGTGACCGCCTGCCAGGCGCTGATAGACGCGGCCATCGCCGCGGAGGCGGACGCCATTCTGGTGCACCACGGCCTGTTCTGGCGCGGCCAGAGCGGCGTGGTTACCGGCTGGATGAAGCAGCGCCTGGCGCGCCTGTTGGCGCACGACATCAATCTCTACGCCTACCACCTGCCCCTTGACGCCCAACCGCAAATGGGCAACAACGCGCAACTGGCGCGCCTGCTGGGGCTGGCGACCGACGGGCATTTCGGCGAATACGACTTGGGCTGCATCGGCGCGCGCGCTGATGGCGGCGCGTTTGCCGACGCCGGTGAACTGGCCCGCGCCGTAACACAGGCGCTGGGCCGCGCGCCGTTGACCGTGGGCGCGGCGCCGCAGCCGATCCGCCGCATCGCCTGGTGCAGCGGCGGCGCACAGGATTGGTTTCAGGCGGCCATTGACGCGGGCGCGCAGGCATTCATTACCGGCGAACTTTCCGAGCCGCAGCCGCATCTGGCACGTGAATGCGGCGTGGTCTTTCTGGCCTGCGGCCACCACGCCACCGAACGCTACGGCGCGCCCGCGCTAGGCGCGCAGGTCGCGGCGGAACTGGGGCTGACGCACCAGTTCATCGACATCGAAAACCCGGCATGACCAGGGCAACGCTGAATAAGCCTGCCCAAGCGGGCGCGCCCGGATCCGGGGTGGGCTGCGAGGCGCAAGGCGCAACACTCCCCGGCGGTAGCGCCAGCATGGGCAACGAAGCAGACCGCCCGAAGCCGGGATGCGCCCGCCGCGAGGGGCTTGTTCAGCGTTGCCCTCGCCCCATCGCCATCACGATGGGCGACCCGGCGGGCGTCGGGCCGGAAATCATCGCCCTGGCTTTCCGTGACGCGCCCGATGCGCGGCGCGGCGCGTTCGTCGCTGGCGACGTGGCGGCGCTGCGGCGCGCAGCGCGGATCGTGCAAGGCGCATCGGGCGTGCCGCTGCCAGTGGCCGAAATTGAACAGCCCGCCGATGCGCTTGACGCGCCGCCGTGCTGCGTGCCGGTGCTGCAAGCGGTCGCGCCGCCGTCTGGGCAAGCCGCGCTGCCGCCGTTCGGCCAGGTCAGCGCCCAGGCCGGGCGCATGGCGGGCGAAGCGGTGTTCTGGGCTGCCCGCTCGGCCTTGCGCGGCGCGGTCGCGGCCATCGTCACCGCGCCGCTGAACAAGGCGGCGCTGGCTGCGGCGGGCGCGCCCTATGACCGCTTCCCCGGTCACACCGAACTGCTGCAAGAGCAGGCCGCCGCGCATCTGGGCGTGCCGGTCGCGCAAATGCCGGTGCGCATGATGCTGGCCAATGACGAACTGCGTACAGTACTGGTCAGCATTCATGTGTCCTTGCGCAAAGCCATCGCGCGCGTGACCCGCGAGAACGTGCTGCAAACCCTGCGCATCGCGCACGCGGCGCTGGTCCGCGCGCTAGGCCATGCGCCCCGCTTGGCGGTAGCCGGCCTGAACCCCCACGCGGGCGAAGGCGGCCTGTTTGGCCGTGAGGAGATCCAGCACATCGCCCCCGCCATCGAGCAGGCGCGCGGCGAAGGGATAGACGCGAGAGGCCCCTTTGCGCCCGACACGGTGTTCATGCGGGCGCGGCGCCAGGAGTTCGATGCCGTGATCGCCATGTACCACGACCAGGGCCTGATCCCGGTAAAGTATCTGGGCGTCGAGCGCGGCGTCAACGTCACCTTGGGCCTGCCCTTCGTGCGCACCAGTCCCGACCACGGCACCGCGTTCGATCTGGCCGGCACGGGCCGCGCCGACCCCGCCAGCCTGCTGGCCGCGCTGGGCATGGCGCGGCGGCTTGCGGCACGTTGACGCCGCGGCCTCGTCATGCCTATACGGGCGGGAACGGAAATCCAGAAGCGCCCCACCCGACAATTCCCTGTCCCGGCACTGTGTCTTTTATCGACAAAGGCCACGTCAGGATGTTGACGGGCGCTTGAGGCAATTGATAAGCTCGACCAGCCGAAAAATCACGAAGGCCAGAATCACGAAGTTGACCGCAAGGGTCACGAAATTACCTCAGTCCCATGCCGGACCGCGCTTTGGGGCGGCAGCCAGCCGAATCAAGTCATGTGACAAGTATGCCGCGATTCGCGCGTTAACGCGCCGTCAAACCGGCGCACGCACGCAGATAGGGCCTCGAACCGGTACAATTAAAAGCTTCCGCTTGGCCTGTTGCACTCTTGGGCCGGGTCATGTACACGCAGCAAAAGGACTGCCATGAGTAGTGACGTAACGGTCAGCACCTTCACTCCCACTCCATTGGACAGCAGCAAACGCACCTGGCTGATTGCCTCGGGTTGCGCGGGCTGCGCCGGCGTTGTCGCGCTGGCGACGCCGTTCGTGCGCAGCTTCGAGCCATCAGAACTGGCCAAGGCCGAAGGCGGCCCGGTGGAGGCGGATATTTCGGGCATCAAGCCTGGCGAGAAAATGATTGTCGCCTGGCGCGGCAAGCCGGTATGGATTCTCAACCGCACGCCGGAGATGATGGCCGATCTCAAGAAGATCAACCCCGGTGATCTGGCCGACCCCGATTCCAAGCGCACCAATTATTCGACCACGCCCGATTACGCGCGCAATGCTGCGCGCGCTCGCTCGGACCATGCCAACTTGCTGGTCATGGTGGGCATTTGCACGCACTTGGGCTGTTCGCCCAATGACAGATTTGCGTCCGGCGCGCAGCCGGGCTTGCCCGACAACTGGGAGGGCGGGTTCCTGTGCCCCTGCCACGGTTCCAAGTACGACCTGTCCGGGCGCGTGTTCAAGAACCAGCCCGCGCCGGACAATATGCAGGTGCCCCCGTATCAGTACCTGAACGCGACCCGGCTGCTGATCGGCGACGACACCGCCAAAAAAGCTTAACCCCACGGCAGCGAGAGAGATTTATCCATCATGGCCCAATTCAAGGAAATCGCCGCCAACGCGCCGCTGGGCGCCAAGGTCGAAAACTGGTTCCACAACCGCTTCCCGACTGCGTTTGATGCTTACGCTAAGCACATGTCGCAATACTATGCGCCCAAGAATTTCAACTTCTGGTATTACTTTGGCGTACTGTCCCTGCTGGTGCTGGTGATTCAGATTGTCACGGGCATTCTCCTGGTGATGCATTACCAGCCCGACGCCACGCCCAATGCCGCCGGCGTGCCTGCGGCCTTTGCCTCGGTCGAATACATCATGCGCGACGTGCCCGCCGGCTGGTTCATCCGCTACATGCACTCCACCGGCGCGTCGGCGTTCTTCATCGTGGTGTACCTGCACATGTTCCGCGGGCTGCTCTATGGCAGCTACCGCAAGCCGCGCGAGCTGGTGTGGCTGTTTGGCTGCGGCGTGTTTCTGTGCCTGATGGCCGAAGCCTTCATGGGCTACATCCTGCCGTTCGGGCAGATGTCCTATTGGGGCGCCTCGGTAATCGTGAGTCTGTTCGACGCCATTCCCTTTATCGGGCCTGACTTGTCGCTGTTCATCCGCGGCGACTATGTGGTCAGCGGCGCCACGCTCAGCCGCTTCTTCAGCTTTCACGTGATCGCCGTGCCGCTGGTGCTGCTGGGCCTGGTGGTGGCGCACCTGCTGGCGCTGCATGACGTGGGTTCCAATAACCCCGATGGCGTGGAAATCAAGGAAGGCCCCAAGGGCAACCGCTGGTCGCCCGACGCGCCCACCGACGGCATTCCGTTCCATCCCTATTACACGATACACGACATTCTGGGCGTGTGCGTGTTCTTGATTATTTATTTCGCCATCGTGTTCTTCGCGCCCACGGCAGGCGGCTATTTTCTGGAACCCAACAACTTCATTCCCGCCGACCCGATGGTCACGCCTCAGCACATCGCACCGGTGTGGTACTTCACGGCCTTTTACGCCATGTTGCGCGCTACCAATGACATGATGGTCAACGTGCTGATGGTCATCCTGGCGCTGGGCACGGTATGGGCGCTGCTCAGGACCAAGTGGCCGGCCAAGGGCAAGATCGCGCTGGTCGTGGTGGCGCTAGCGCTGGGCTTTCTGCTCAAGCATTTCGACGCCAAATTCTGGGGCGTGGTGGTCATGGGCGGCGCGGTGGTGACGCTGTTTTGCCTGCCGTGGCTCGATTGCAGCCCGGTCAAGTCGATCCGCTACCGGCCCGGCTGGCACAAGTGGCTGTACGCCCTATTCGTGGTGGCCTTTCTGATCCTGATGTACCTGGGCGTCATTCTGCCGGGGCCGTTGTCGCCCAACCCGTCGTTGAGCTGGCTAACCAATGAATTCGTCTCGATGATTCTGACGCTGATCTACTTCGCGTTCTTTTGGCTAATGCCGTGGTGGAGCCGGCTGGGGCAGTTCAAGCAGCCGCCCACGCGCGTGACCTTCAAACCCCATGCGCATTGAAAACAGCTCGCCCGGAGAAAACACAATCATGAATTCGCTCAAAAAACTGCTGGCGGGCCTGATGACGGGTGCGGCGTTGATCGGCTGCGCGCTAACCGCCAGTGCCGATGAAATCCATTTCGACAAAGCGCCGGTCAACCTCAACGACAAGGCATCGCTGCAACGCGGCGCCAAGATCTTTGTCAACTATTGCCTGAGCTGCCATTCGGCGGCCTTCGTGCGCTACAACCGGCTTGAAGACTTGGACCTGACCGAGCAGCAAATCAAGGACAACCTGTTGTTTACCGACCACAAGATCGGCGACACCATGATCTCGGCCATTGACCCGGCGCAGGCCAAGGCGTGGTTCGGCGTGGCACCACCCGATCTGTCGATCATCACGCGCTCGCGCGCCGGTGAAGGCCATGACGGCGCGGACTACATCTACACCCTGCTGCGCAGCTTCTACCGCGACGACACGCGCCCAACCGGCTGGAACAACATCGTGTTCAATAACATCGCCATGCCGCACCCGTTGTGGGAGTTGCAGGGCGAGCGCAAGCCGGTATTCAAGACCGAAACCGTCTATGGCCAGAAGCAACAGGTGTTCACCGGGCAATGGGAACAGGTCAAGCCGGGGCTGCTCACGCCCGCGCAATACGACAAGAGCGTGGGCGACCTGGTTAATTACCTGCAATGGATGGGCGAGC
>JAIRQU010000002.1 GCA_031256305.1 Burkholderiaceae bacterium | reverse complement strand
AAAGCCTGTCGCTCAATTGGCTGCTGTTTGACTTCGGCGGGCGCGAAGCGACGCTCAGAAATGCCCATGCGCTGCTGGTCGCCGCCCAGGCCACCGAGGATGCCACGCTGCAAGCCGTGTTCGACACGGCGGCCAAGGACTACTACGCCGCGCAGGCAGCCATCGGCGCGCTGGCGGCCGCGCGCGATGTCGAGCAAATGACCGATGCAAGCCTGGCGGCGGCACAAGCGCGCAGCAACCGGGGCGTCGCGCCGATCACCGATGCGCTGCAAGCGCAAACGCAACATGAACAGGCCGTGCTCAATCTCACGCAAGCGCGGGGGCAGGCGCTAACGGCGCTGGGCGCGCTGGCCTCGGACATGGATCTGACCCCCGGCACGCCGCTGCGCGTGCCCGCCGTCACCGAGGACAAACCGCCCGTCAAGACCTTCACCCAGACCATCACTGCGATGATCGAGGCGGTCAGGCAGTCACACCCGGCGGTAAAAGCCGCGCAGGCGCAATACCAAGCCGCGCTGGCCAAGGCCGCCCAGATCCGCGCTCAAGGCCTGCCCAGCATCACTCTGGTGGCCCAGGATAGTCTGGACAACCAGCCGCAAAGCATGGGACTGGGACTGCCGACGTATCCGGCAACGGGGCATCAAGCTTACGTCGGGGTGCAGGTCAGTGTTAAGCTGTTCGAGGGATTTAGCCGCCAATATCAGATCGAGCAGGCTCAGGCCCAAGCCGAGCAGCAACGGTATGCCTTCGATGATGCACGCCAGAAAGTAGCGCTGGATATGTGGAGCAGCTACCAAACGCTGAGCACGGCCACGCAAAATGTGACCCACAGCGAAAATCTGCTCGCTATCGCCGCACAAGCCTGGCAGGCTGCCCGCAAACGCTACGACAGCGGCGTAGGCAGTATCCTCGAATTGATGAATACGCAAGCGGCTCTGGCCAATGCCCGGCAGCGGCACATCCAGGCCATTACCGACTGGCACTACGCCCGCGTGGATCTGGCCTCAAAACTCGGTCAGCTCGACGCCGCCGATGTCCAAGCACATTAACTCCCAAGGGTTTGCCGGATATCTTGCAGCGTGTCAACTCCAGCTGATCACCGCCGGGCTAGACGATGAGCCAGCGCAGGAGCAGCCAGTCGATCTGCTGACCCAGTCCAAGCTCAATGCGGGCATCGTACTCGCCGGCGGGCAAATGCACCAGAGGCTTTGTTGTTGTTACAAGGCGGGGACAACTAAAACAAGCTTGCCAGGCTTCCGGCAATCTAACGTACAATTTTAAAAGGAAGGATAGCCGTATGCCTGCTGTTGCAACTGCCCGTCTCGAAGCCCGGATCAGCCCAAATTTGCACAAGACGCTCAAGCGCGCCGCCGAAATTGAAGGTCGTACGCTGAGCGATTTTGTGATTACCGCTGTTGAAAATGCCGCGCAACGCACTATCGAACAGGCAGAGGTTATCCGCCTGTCGTTGGCCGGTCAGCAACGTTTTGCCCAGGCGCTACTGTCGCCGCCCAAGCTATCGCCAGCACTGCGGCGTGCAATGGCACGTCACGACAAGCTGCAACACATTCGATGATGACGCAAGTGCCGTTACAAATCGCGGCGCTGGATACGGCCGAACATGATCGCAGTCAATTTACCTGTGGCGTGCTCGCGCTTGATCGTTACTTGCGTGAGCAAGTCTCGCAAGACATCCGCCGCCGCGTGGCGGCGTGTTTTGTGGCCATCTCCGGCCCGTCGCGTGTTTCCGGTTACTACACCTTGGCCGCAGCCAGCGTGCCGCTGACCGATCTGCCCGCCGATCTGCGGCGCAAATTGCCACGTTACCGGGCTATACCAGCCGTGCGCATGGGGCGACTGGCCGTTGATATCGCGTTCAAGGGGCAGGGCTTGGGCGGCGTACTGCTGGTTGATGCCTTGCGCCGGGCGGCCCACTCCGAGATACCTGCTGTTGCCCTGATCGTGGACGCCAAGGATGAACAGGCAGCGGCGTTTTACCAGCATCATGGCTTCATGACTTTGGCCGACTCGCCTTTGACCTTGTTTTTGCCGCTGGCCGGAATCTGACCAACATAAGCGAGGAATTGTTGTGGCGGCGTTGTCGATGGCGCAGCAACACCCCACGCAGTGATGTCGCCCAGCAGGGCGCGCAATTTGCGTTGGGCACGGGGGCGGGTATCAAGCCACCGCGTCGGCGCTTTGGCGCTGAAGCATGGCCAGGATGCTGGCGATGCGCGGGCGCAGTTCGCGGCGGTCGCAGATGAAGTCGATGGCGCCTTTGTCCTGCAAAAATTCGGCGCGCTGAAAGCCATTGGGCAATTTGACGCGCATGGTGTTTTCAATGACGCGCGGGCCGGCAAAGCCGATGAGCGCGCCCGGTTCGGCGATAACCACGTCGCCCATGAAGGCAAAGCTGGCCGACACGCCGCCCATGGTCGGGTCGGTGAGCACGCTGATGTAGGGCAGGCCCTTTTTGGTCAGGCGCGTCAAGGCCGCGTTGGTCTTGGCCATTTGCAGCAGCGAAAACAACCCTTCCTGCATCCGTGCGCCGCCGGTGGCGCTAAAGCAGATGAAGGGCGTTTTCTGCGCGATAGCTTCTTCCACGCCGCGCACGAAGCGTTCGCCGACCACCGACCCCATTGAGCCGCCCATGAAGCCAAACTCGAACGCCGCCGCAACCACGCTGATGGAGCGTACCGCGCCGCCCATGACGACCAGCGCGTCGGTCTCGCCAGTGGCGTCGATGGCCTCTTTCAGGCGCTCCGGGTATTTGCGGCTGTCCTTGAATTTGAGCGGATCAATGGGTACGATTTCCTGCCCGATTTCGTAGCGGCCCTCGCCATCAAGGAACAGGTTCAGGCGCTGGCGCGCGGGCAGGCGTTTGTGGTGGCCGCAGGAGGGGCACACGCCCTGGCTTTGCTCCAGATCGGTTTTGTAGAGCACGGCATCGCAGCCGGGGCATTTGAACCACAGCCCTTCGGGAATCTGGCGGCGTTCGCCGGACTCAGATTTCTGGATTTTGGGGGGGAGCAGTTTTTCGAGCCAGCTCATGGAAGGTTTTTCGGACATGACAAAAGGCAATTATCCGCCGGGCGGTGGCGCATCCAGTCCGGTCCGGATGTTGCGCAGAAAATCGCCAGCGGCTTGCGCCACGCGCTCGCGCGGTTGATCCGCGATAGTCTGGAGCAGCCGGCTGCCGATGACCACCGCGTCGGCGCTTTGGCCGATGGCGCGCGCGGTGGCCGCGTCGCGGATGCCAAAGCCCACGCCGACGGGAATTTTGACGTGCGCGCGGATGCGCGGCAGCATCGCCTGCACCGCGCCCACGTCCAGCGCGCTGGAGCCGGTCACGCCTTTGAGCGAGACGTAATACACGTAGCCGCTGGCGCTGCGGGCGATTTGTTCCATGCGCCGCTCGGTGCTGGTGGGCGCGAGCAGAAAGATCATGTCCAGTCCG
>JAIRQU010000239.1 GCA_031256305.1 Burkholderiaceae bacterium | reverse complement strand
GATGTTTGCGCGTTTGCGCTTTGTGTGGCGGGAACGGGCAGTTGCACTGCCGGCCGGGGCGCGGCAGATTTTTTGAGGGGCGATGCAACGGGGGGCTGGATGGGCCACACGCTAGATGTTGCCTCGGCAGCCGCGCCAGCCGGTTCAATCAGGGCGACAGCAATGGCGGCAAATGACAGTTTCGCAGCGGCGGTATAGAGCGCCTTCGTCGCATGTCTTGTTTTTTTTATCCCCCTCGTCATTTTTATGCCCGCTTAAAACCGGAACCGCGATGGTTCGGGAAAGTTAAGCAGCCGCGGCACGTTTTCGTCCCACGGTTGCGTGATGGTCGCGCCGCTGGCGCGCTGTTCGACCAGGGTGGCGCGCATCACCGGCTCCTCGCCGACGATGGCCAGCAGTCGGCCGCCGGGTTTGAGCAGCGCGACCAGCCGGTCGGGCAGTTGCGCTACCGAGCCGGAAAGCACAATCGCGTCGAACGGCCCGTCGGCGGACAAGTCGGCTTGCGCGCCGTCGGCCATGCGCACCTGTACGTTGAGCACGCCCGCGCGTTGCAGGTTGGCGCGCGCGGTTTGCGCCAGCGCCTGGTCGATTTCCAGCGTCAGCACGCTTTGGGCGCGGTGGCCCAGCAGCGCGGCCATGAAGCCCGATCCAGCGCCGATTTCCAGCACCTTTTCGTGCTTGGCCACGCGCAGGTCTTGCAGCAGGCGCGCTTCCACGCGCGGGGGCAGCATGACCTGGCCCAGCGCCACAGCCTGCTTGCCGGGCTTGAGCGGCAACTCCAAATCCGCGAAAGCCAACGCGCGGTGCTCTGGCGGCGCGAAGGCCTCGCGCCGCACCGTAGCCAACAGATCCAGCACATGTGCATCCGCCACGTCCCAGGGGCGGATCTGCTGCTCAATCATGTTAAAGCGCGCTTGCTCGACGTTCATGGGTAAAAAACTCCTTGTATAACCGGGCGATTCTAATAATCGGCCTGGTTTTGGGGCTGCCGCCCGAACCATTGGCGCTTGATCCAGCCGACCCAGTCGTCCAGATAGCTGTACACCACCGGCACCACCACCAGCGTAAGCAGCGATGAGGTGATGACCCCGCCGATGACCGCCTGGCCCAAGGGGGCGCGTTGCTCAGCGCCTTCGCTGCTGGAAAAGGCCAGCGGCAACATGCCGAATATCATCGCCAGAGTGGTCATCAGAATAGGGCGCAGCCGTATGCGCGCGGCGGCCAGCAACGCCTCGTCGCGCGGCAGGGGCGGGGCGGTGATCTGGCCCGCCTGATCTATTTGCCCGGCGCGCGCGCGGTTGGCAAAGTCCACCAGCAAAATGGCGTTCTTGGTGACCAGCCCCATCAGCGTGACGATGCCGATGACTGAGAACATGGACAGTGAAGTTCCGCCCAACAGGAGCGCCAGCACTACGCCGATCAGCGTCATGGGCAGCGAGGTCATGAGCGCCAGCGGTTGCACAAAACTGCGGAATTGGCTGGCCAGGATCATGTAGATGAAGATCACGGCTATAACCAGCGCCTGTTTGCCGTAGGTAAAGGATTCCTGCATGTCCTGGGTCGTGCCGGTGAATTCATAGCGGTAGCCTGGCGGCAGCGGCGTGCGGTTCATGATGGCTTGCATGTCACCGGCCACCTCGCCGGTCGAGCGGCCATAGGTGTCGGCGGTAAACCAGATCTGGCGCTGCATGGCGCGACGGTTGATCTGGTTGATCTGACTGCCTTGGCTCAGGGCGGCAACCTGGTTCAGACGAACGATGTGCGGCTGTCCATCCGGGCCGGCCACGGTCAGGGGCAGGTATTGCAAGTCTTGCGGTGAATTGCGGGCTTGGGGCGACAGGCGCACGACAACACTATAGGTCTGCCCATTGGGCGCGCGCCAGTTGCCTGCCGTCTGGCCCGCGATCATCGTGCGCAGCGACGCGGCGACATCGGCTTGCGACAGCCCCAGGCTGGAGGCGGCGTCGCGGTTGATCTTGATATCAATGGCGGGGTTGCCGGGCCGCATACTGGTATCCAGGTCAACCAGCCCTGGAATGGCGCAGAAGCGGTCCATCAGGCCAGCGGCAATGCGCTCCAATTCTGTTTGGTCGGGGCCTTCCAGCGAAAGACCAACCGCTTTGTAACCGCTGACCGGGGCAAGCAAACCCGCCTGCGTGACCGTGATGCCCGGCACCCTCAGCAGACGGTGGCGCAGCTCGGCGGAAAAGGCATTGACGTCAAGCGCGCGCTGGTTGCGCGCTACCAGCCGGATATAGAGCGATGCGCTGTTTTTACCAATGGCGTTGCCGCTGTTGATGGTGGTGAGGACATAGCGCGTCTCCGGGTAACTGCGGATGATCTCGGCGACCTGGCGCGCCTTGGCCTCGGTGGCTTGCAGCGAAGTGCCCGGCGGGGTGTAGAAGGACAGATTGGTTTCGGAAAAGTCCGCGTTCGGCACGAAATCACTGCCCAGTAACGGCATCATCAGTACGCTGCCGATGAAGATCGCGGCGGCGATGATGACCGTGGCCAGGCGGTGCGCCAGCGCCCAACGCAGGATGCGCTGATAGATATGCCCGAACCTTTCGGTGGCGCGCCCGAATGCGCCCGTGATGCGGCCCAGCGTGCGGTTGTAGAGCGAATCGGGCGCGTCATCGAGTTGTTGGCCTTGGGCATGAATCGACGGGTCATGCCAGATCGAGGACAACATGGGGTCGAGCGTAAAGCTGACAAACATCGAGATCAACACCGCCGCCACGATGGTCAGGCCAAACGGATGGAAGAATTGCCCCAGAATGCCTTGCATGAAACCGACGGAGAGGAATACCGCGACGATGGAGAAGGTGGTGGCCAGTACCGCCAGGCCGATTTCGCGCGTACCGTCCAGCGCGGCGGCATAGGGGCTTTTGCCCATTTGCAGGTGGCGCACGATGTTCTCGCGCACCACGATGGCGTCGTCGATCAGAAAGCCCACGCACAGCGCCAGCGCCATCAGCGTCACCAGGTTGATGGTAAAGCCCTGCAACTGCATGAAGAAAAACGTGCCGATGATCGACACCGGCAGCGTCAACCCCGTGATGACCGTGCTGCGCCATGAATTGAGGAACAGGAACACGATCAGCACCGTCAGTATCGCGCCCTCGATCAGCGTTTCGTATACTTTTTGCACGGTCACGCGGATCGTGTGCGAACTGTCGAAGGCAACGGCCAGTTGTACGCCAGGCGGCACTTCCGGCGCAATGGCGCGGATAACCTGATTCAGGTCCTTGACCACCGAGATGGTGTTTTCGTCCTGCGCCTTTTGCACGGTCAGCAGTACCGTGCGCTGACTGCCATAGAGCGCCAGCGAATCGGGTTCTTGCGCGCTGTCCTTGATCTGGGCGACTTGATCCAGATACACCGGCCCGGCGCCATCGGGGCCGCCGCGCCGCGCCACGATGATGTGGCCAAAATCTTCCGGGCGCGCCATGCGGCCGGTGATTTGTACGACCAGATCCTGATTTGATGCATGCACGTCGCCCAATGGCAGGCTCTGGTTTCCGCCCTGTACGGCGGCCAGCACCTGATTGGGGGGAATACCGTAAGCCTCCAGTTGCGCCGGAATCAGATTGATGTGGATTTGACGCCGCACAGCGCCCACCAGATTGACATCGCCCACGCCGCGCACGTTTTCCAGACGCCTTTTGAGCACTTGGTCGGCCCAGTCGGTCAGTTCGGTAGCGGACAGCGCACGCGCATTTTTTGACGTTGCTTGGGGCAGCACCGCCACGGACCAGATTGGTTGACTGTCAGGGTTGTAGCGTTGTATCAGCGGATCCTTGACCCCGTCGCGCAGCGTAGGCCGGACTTGGGCGACTTTTTCCCGCACGTCATCGGCCGCCTTGCGTCCGTCGATTCCCAATTTGAACGAGACCATCACCATTGATAGCCCCTCGTAACTGTTGGAAGTCAGCATCCTGATGCCGGCGGTCGAGTTGACCGCTTCCTCGATCTTGCGGGTGACTTCACTTTCCACGATAGCCGGCGATGCGCCCGGGTATTGCGTGGTGACAAAGACATAGGGGTAGTCAGCTCT
>JAIRQU010000210.1 GCA_031256305.1 Burkholderiaceae bacterium | reverse complement strand
TTGTGTTCCCGGAGCGCTGACACCGTGCCTTGTACCTTCACCTTCGGTCGGCTTTTGCCAGTGCCTGACTTCTTCGGGGGGAGTTGCTGCGTGCGAAGCATCGGCTTTCCTCTTGCCGGACAGAAAATTAAAGAATGACATCCTTCCTCCTTGTAGTAACTCTTGTCAGGATAACACGATTCTTGTTGTAATTCGTTACTGGTTTGAAATGTTTTGGCGGTACGCCAAAGAGATTAACGCCAGCCGCTTAGCAGATGGATTTACAGCCAGTCTTTGTTCAATCGCGCGTGACGCGCAGCACTTCTTCCAGGCTGGTGATGCCCTGGGCGACCAGACGCTGGCCGTCGTCGCGCATCAGGGTCATGCCGTCCGCCAGAGCCGCGGCGCGGATGTCGGCCTCGCTGGCCTGGCCGTGGATTTGGGCGCGGATTGGGTCATTGACCGCCAATAACTCGAATACGCCAATGCGCCCGCTGTAGCCGGTATGGCCGCAAGCGTCACACCCCTGGCCCTGGCAGCGCGGGCAGTAGCGGCGCACCAGCCGCTGCGCCAGCACGCCCAGCAGCGATGAGGACAGCAGAAACGGCTCCACGCCCATGTCGGTCAGGCGCGTGATGGCGCTGGCGGCGTCGTTGGTATGCAGCGTGGCCAGCACCAAGTGGCCCGTAAGGCTGGCCTGAATGGCGATCTGCGCGGTTTCCACGTCGCGGATTTCGCCAATCATCACGATGTCCGGGTCCTGCCGCAGAATGGCGCGCAGCGCCCGCGCAAAGGTCAACTCAATGCGCGGGTTGACCTGCGTCTGGCCGACGCCGGGCAGCTCGTATTCGATGGGGTCTTCCACCGTCATGATGTTGTTGCGCGCCGCGTCTAGCCGCGCCAGGCTGGCGTACAACGTGGTGGTCTTGCCCGATCCGGTGGGGCCGGTGACCAGGATGATGCCGTGCGGCTGCGCGATCAGATGCTCGAACTGCGCCAGCACGCCGCCTTGCATGCCGACCGCTTCCAGGCTGATGCGCTCGGCGGATTTGTCCAGCAGGCGCAGCACCGCGCGCTCGCCGTGCGCGCTGGGCAGGGTGGACACGCGCACGTCAATGGCGCGGGTGCCCAGGCGCAGGCTGATGCGGCCATCTTGCGGCAAGCGCTTTTCGGCGATGTCCAGGTCGGCCATGATCTTCAGACGCGAGATCAGCGCCGCGTGCAGCGCACGGTTGGGCTGCACCACTTCGCGCAGCGCGCCATCAACGCGAAAGCGCACGCTGGAATGGCGCTCATAAGGCTCGATGTGAATGTCGCTGGCATTCTCGCGCGCGGCTTGCGTGAGCAGCGCGTTGAGCATGCGGATGATGGGCGCGTCGTCGGCCGATTCAAGCAGGTCTTCCACCGCCGGCAGTTCCTGCATGATGCGCGAGAGGTCGGCGTCGCTTTCGACCTCGCTGACCACAGCGGCGGCGCTCGATTCGCGTTGCGCATAGGCGCTGCTGATGCGCTGCGCCAGCGTTTGCGCGTCCAGCATTTGCAGTGCGATGGGCGGCGCGCCAGGGTCGGCGCCGTGGCGGCGCAGCACTTCGCTCAAGGCGCCGGGGTCGGGCTGGGCGTCGTGCCAGAGCACGCGCCGCGCGCCATCGTCCTCTAGCAGCAGCCGGGCCGAGCGGGCAAAAGCATAGGGCAACGGATGACGGGCGCCGGACACTGATAAGGCCGCTTTTCTGTTTTTTTCTAGGGCTGCTTGCGGCCCATCGGCGTTTCGGTATCGAAGCTGATGTCGCCCGATGCGGGCGCAAAGGCGCGTGACTGTGTTGGGGACTGCGGTTGCGCGGGCGCGCTGGCGACAGGAGGCGGCAGCGGCGCGCCGGCATTGCCCGGCGGAGCTTGCACCGCCGAAGCGGGCGACGCCGGGCGGGCCGCCGCTTGCGGGTTGACCGGCGCGGCGGCTGGCATGACCGGCGCTTGGCCAACGTCGAGCACGCTGTTGGGCTTGGGCTGCGTGCCCTGCTGGAGCGCGCGCATGTATTCGTAGCGGTCCATCGAGTAATTTTCGGCGGCGGCGGCGTCGCGCACGATGATCGGGCGCAGGAACACCATCAAATCTGTTTTGGTGTGGGAGCGGCTCTGGCTCTTGAACAGATTGCCCAGAAGAGGTATGTCGCCCAGCAGCGGCACCTTGTCTTCACTGGTGTCAACTTCATCTTGCATCAGACCGCCCAGCACGACGATCTGGCCATCATCGACGATCACGCTCGATTCGATGGCACGCTTATTGGTGGTTGGCCCGGCGGGGTTGTTGGCGGTACTGGCGACAATGCTGGAGTCTTCTTGGTAGATCACCAGTTTGATCGAACCGTTCTCGCCAATTTGCGGGCGCACGCGCAAGGTGATGCCCACGTCCTCCCGGTCGTAGGTCTGGAACGGGTTCAGGCTGGTGCTGCTGGAGCCGGTATTGGTGTAGCTGCCGGTGACAATGGGCACGTTTTGCCCGACCATGATGCGCGCCTCTTCGTTGTCGAGCGTGAGCAGCGTCGGGGTCGAGAGCACGTTGCCGGTGCCCGTGCTCTGGATGAAATTGGCCAGCACGCCCAATATGCCGGAACCGAAGATCAGGTTGAAGCCGGTATTGGGCGCTATGGTCGGCGTCCAGCCGCTGGTGGTTTTGTAGTTGAGAAACTGGCTGGCGAAGTTGATGATGTTGGTGGTTGTGCCCCCCGCCGTGCCCAGGGAGGTTGAATAATTGGTTCCAATCAGGCCCAGGGTGTTGTTGCCATTGCCCAGCAGGCCCTGCCACTGGATGCCCAGATCAGCCTCGCGGTCGGAGTTGATCTCGGCGATCAGGCTTTCCACGTAGACCTGCGCGCGGCGCTGGTCGAGTTTGTCGATGACCGAGCGCAGCTCGCGGTAAACCGGTTCGGGCGCGCTGATGATGAGTGAGTTGGTGGACGGGTCGGCCTGGATTTGGCCGCCCGTGCTGGGCTGATTGTTGGCCTGGGCGTTGATCGAAGGGCCGCTATTGAGGTTGGTTGACGAACCGCTGCTGCCGCTGGTGGATGTA
>JAIRQU010000136.1 GCA_031256305.1 Burkholderiaceae bacterium | reverse complement strand
TGCCCGCAGCGCCGCGCCAAATGCCCGGCCATGCGCTCGACCGCACCCGCGATGGCGTAGGTGCCGCCCGAAGTCAGCGCGTCGCTGGTGTTGGTCGGAAACTCGCGCACCTCGCCGGTGGGCACGTGCAGACCGGCGGTGCCCGACTCCACCGCGCGCAACATGATGCCGTGGCCCGGCAGAATCAGGCCGCCCAGAAACCGGCCCGACGCATCCACGGCCTCCACCGTCACGGCGGTGCCGACCATCACCACGATCATGGGCCGCGCCGCGCCGCCGCGCAGCGCGTGATCGCGCGCGCCGATCATCGCCACCCAGCGGTCCGCGCCCAAGCGCGAGGGCACGTCGTAGCCGTTGACGATGCCCGCCTCGGCCTCGGAAGCGACCACCCAGAGCGGCTCCACTGGCCACAGCTCCATTTGCGCCTGCACGCGGTGCCGCACCGCCTCGCTGGCGACGATGCAGCCCAGCATGGTTTGCGGCTGCGGCAAATCGGCCCACGCGCCTTCGGCCAGGCCGTCAATCTGCTCCAGAAACTCCGCGCCATGCGCCAGCGCCGCCGCGCCCGGCGCGGCTTGCTCGTACAACGTCCACTTCAGACGGGTATTGCCCACGTCGATGGCCAGAAAACTCATAGAAGGGTTCCTCGGACCGCCGCTATGCCAGCGCGACGGCCAGCGGAATATACACGCGCCGTTTAGAAGCCGGCGGCGGACGCGCTTGGCGCGCATTCACACATCGTTACACTTGGGCGTCTTAACTTTTTCAAGGAGAACCCACATGGGATTACTCAGTTTCATCAAGGATGCCGGTGAAAAACTCTTCGGCGGCGCTCCCGCCCAAGCTGCTCCGGTGCCACAACAGCAGGCCGCCGCGCCTGCGGCCAATGTGGCCGACCTCAACGCCAAAGCCGGCGCGGCCATCAAGACCTACATCGACCAGCAGAACCTGGGCCTGGACAACTTGGGCGTCACCTTTGACGGCGCGACCAGCAAAGTCGCGCTGGCGGGCAACGCGCCCAGTCAGGAAGCGGCCGAAAAAGCCGGCTTGGCCGCTGGCAACGTGGCGGGCGTGGCGGGCGTGGACAACGGCCTGCAATACCCGCCAGGCACGGCATCGCAGTATCACGACGTGGAGCGCGGCGACACCCTGTCGGCCATCTCCAAGAAGTATTACGGCGACCCCAACAAGTACATGAAGATCTTCGAGGCCAACAAGCCCATGCTCAGCAGCCCCGACAAGATCTACCCCGGCCAGAAGCTGCGCATCCCGCCGCTGTGAAACATTGGCCTGTGATCCAATAAAGAAACGCCCTTTGAAAGGGCGTTTCTTATTTTTGATTTAAGCCGTATTGGGCCAAAT
Source organism: Burkholderiaceae bacterium (assembly GCA_031256305.1). Classification (GTDB taxonomy): domain Bacteria; phylum Pseudomonadota; class Gammaproteobacteria; order Burkholderiales; family Burkholderiaceae_C; genus Ottowia. Next base: position 3,340 of record JAIRQU010000136.1, on the reverse strand, counting down.
AAACCACGCTTGGCGACCTGTTCCCAGCCTGCTAATTTGCACGCCTGATACCCGCCAACGCTCAACAAAAACGGCAGGTTGACCAACCCTCAAACGCGCAGCGCCTGCGCCGCCTTGCGGTCGCGCCAGGCGCGGCCCCAGCGTTCGACGGTGATCCAGGACAGTTGCGCCATCAGCGCCGAAAGCGCGCCGCCCAGCAGCACGGTCCACGGCCAGTCCAGATGCGCGCGCAGAGCGCGCACGATGGGGTAGTGCCACAGGTAGATGGCATACGAAAGCTGGCCGACTTTGACCAGCGCGGGCTGACTGAGCAGCGCATAAAGCCAGCCGCGCGGGGCGGCCCTGCCAGCCGCAGACGCAGACGCGGGCAGCACGGCCAGCAGCAGCGCCACGGCGGTCAATTCCACCAGCGTCATGGCCCAGGTCATGACGTGCATGTCGTCCCATTTCAGGCCGATCCACAGCGGCGCCAGCGCCAACAGCCACGGTCCCCAGCGCGCATGCTGGCGCAGCCGCTGGAACCACGCCGGGCGTTCGCGTAGCAGCGCGGCCAGCAGGCTGCCCGCCAGCAGGCCGGCAGCGCGGGTGTCGAAGCGGAAAAAGAGTTCATAGAACTGCTGCCCCTGCCACACCCAGAACACGCGCCAGCCCCAGACCAGCAAAAACAGCGCTCCGGCCACCCGCCACAGCGCGCCGCGCGGCAGCAGCGCCGAGATAGCCAGCAGCGCCAGCGGCCACAGCAGGTAGTAATGTTCTTCCACCGACAGCGACCACATGTGCAGCAGGCTGCCGGGCGAGTCGAAAAAGGCGATGCCGTAATCGGCCAGGTACAGTCCGGAGACGGCGGCGTCCCGGTACCAGTCGCCATCGGCGGGCCAGATCAGCGGCGCAATCAGGCAGTACGCGGCCAGAAACGCCAGCAGCGCGGGCATCAGGCGGAAAAAGCGCCGCCGGTAAAAACGCCACAGGTTGATATGGCCAGTCTGCTCGATTTCGATGAGCAGCAGCGAGGTGATGAGGTAGCCGCTGAGCACAAAGAACAGATCGACGCCGAAAAACGCGCCGTCCACCCCCGGCACGTGCGCGTGCGAAAGGATGACCAGCGTAATGGCAATGGCGCGCAGCCCGTCGAGCGCCGGGTTGTAGGGTAGTTTCCAGTCGCGCGTTTCGGACGCGGGCCAAGCAAGAGCAGTCATGCCCATGACATCCGTTATGCCGCCAGCGCCTGCCGCATGTGCGCAATGACCTGCGCGTAGTCGGGCTGGCTGAAGATGGCGCTGCCGGCCACAAAGGTGTCCGCGCCCGCGTCGGCCACGCGGCGGATGTTGGCCGGGTTGATGCCGCCGTCAACCTCCAGCCGGATGTCGCGCCCGCAGGCGTCGATGCGTCGGCGCGCCGCCTCGATCGTGCGCAGCGCGCTGTCGATGAAGCTCTGACCGCCAAAGCCGGGGTTAACGCTCATGACCAGGATCAGGTCGATGTCGTCGATCAGCCAGTCCAGCGCGTCCAGCGGCGTGGCCGGGTTGAATGCCAGCCCGGCCTGGCAGCCCGCGGCCTTGATGGCCTGCACGCTGCGGTGCGGATGACCGCTGGCTTCGGGGTGAAAGCTGATAAGGCCCGCGCCAGCCTGGGCAAACGCCTGCGCCAACGCATCGACGGGCCGCGCCATCATGTGTACGTCCAGCAAGGCGGGGCTGCCCGCGCCGTCTCGCGCATGGGGCTTGATAGCTTGCAGCACCATCGGGCCGAACGTCAGATTGGGAACGTAATGGTTGTCCATCACGTCAAAGTGAACCCAGTCCGCTCCGGCGGCGATAACGGCGCGCACCTGCTCGCCCAGCCGGGCGAAGTCCGCCGACAAAATGGAAGGCGCAATGCGGTAAACGGGTCGAGTCATTGCTCGATTTTCGCCCATGTCTGGTCAACGGCCCGGATAAATGAAACAATATGTATCGTTATGACGTTGCGCATCGGTATTTCCGCCCGCCTGCTGCACCCCCACATGCTGCAACAAGCGCTGCCCGGCCATCAGCCACCCCAAAGGCGCTTGCAATACCTGGAAAGCCACATGGCGCAATGGATCATGTCACACGGCGTGGTGGCCTTGATGATTCCCTTCAGCGACAGTCAGGCGCCGCCCGCGCGCAAACGCCCGCTCAATCGCTCAATTTTGGCCGATCTGGTCGATCAGCTCGATGGCCTGGTGCTGCAAGGCGGCGTGGACATCGACCCCGGCCGTTACGGCGAGCCGCCCTGGCAGCCCGGCGCGGACGCGGCGTGCGACCCCGTGCGCGACGCCTACGAGCTGGAACTGCTGGGCGGCTTTATCAGCGCGGACAAGCCGGTGCTGGGCATTTGCCGCGGCGCGCAACTGATTAACGTGCATTTTGGCGGCACGCTGGTGCAGGACATCCCGACCCAGTGGCCCGGCGCGTTGACGCACTACGACGCGCAACGCTACGACCATCTGACGCACGACGTGCGCCCGCAGCCGGGGTCGCTACTGGAGCACATTTACGGCGGCGCGCTGCGGCGCGTCATCAGCATCCACCACCAATGCGTGCGGCGGCTGGGCGCGGGACTGATGATTGAGGCGTACAGCCCCGACGGCGTGCCCGAAGCCATCCGCCACCGCGGCCAGCGCTTTGTCGTGGGCGTGCAATGGCACCCGGAATTCCACGATATGGCGCACCGCGCCGACATGGCCCCTGAAGGCGGACTGGACAACGGCCCGCTGATGATGGCCTTTCTCAAAGCCTGCGCGCGGCGGCTGCCGCGCAGTGAACGCCATGCGCGCCTGGCCGCCATGCGCCGCCTGCCGTGGGCGAATTTGAGCTGATCGAGCGCGTGTTTGCCCGCCGCGCCGCCGCCGCGCCGCGCCGCGTGGAAGTGGCGCTGGGCATCGGCGACGATTGCGCGCTGCTGAACGCGCCGCCGGGCCAGCAACTGGCCGTCTCCAGCGACATGCTGGTGGAAGGGCGGCACTTTCTGCCCGGCGTGGAACCGGCGGCGCTGGGTCACAAGGCGCTGGCGGTCAACCTGAGCGACCTGGCCGCGCAGGGCGCGCAGCCGCTGGCCTTTACGCTGGCGCTGGCGTTGCCGCCTGAACGCGCGCGCGACACGGCCTGGCTCGACGCCCTGGCCGATGGCCTGATGGGCCTGGCCGCAAAGTACCGCTGCGCCCTGATCGGCGGCGACACCACCGCCGGGCCGCTGAACCTGTGCATCACCATCTTCGGCGGCGTGCCTTCGGAACTGGCCCTGCGGCGCGACGGCGCGCGCGCGGGCCACGACCTGTGGATCAGCGGCGCGCCCGGCTTGGCGCGGCTGGGGCTGGAAG
>JAIRQU010000103.1 GCA_031256305.1 Burkholderiaceae bacterium | reverse complement strand
TGATGCCGACGACACTGGATACTTCGCCAGACCCCGCGTCCGCCGCTTCGCGCGAGAGCGCGAAGATCTCGGTGCGGAATCTGGATTTTTATTACGGAAACTTTCACGCGCTCAAAGATATTTCGCTGGATATTGCCGAACGGCAAGTGACCGCGTTCATCGGGCCGTCGGGCTGTGGCAAATCGACCCTGCTGCGCGTGTTCAACCGGATGTTCGAGCTTTACCCTGGTCAGCGCGCCACTGGCCAGGTGATGCTGGACGGCGATGATCTGCTCGACCGCCGCCTGGACGTGGCGCTGGTGCGCGCGCGCGTGGGCATGGTGTTCCAGAAGCCCACGCCTTTTCCGATGTCGATCTACGACAACGTGGCCTTTGGCGTGCGTCTGTACGAACGCCTGAACCCCGCCGACATGGACGACCGCGTCGAATGGGCCTTGCGCAAGGCGGCGCTGTGGGAAGAGGTCAAGCACAAGCTGCGCGCCAGCGGCATGAGTCTGTCGGGCGGCCAGCAGCAGCGCCTGTGCATTGCGCGCGGCGTGGCGATCCGGCCCGAAGTGCTGTTGCTCGACGAGCCGTGTTCGGCGCTCGATCCCATTTCCACGGGCAAGATCGAAGAGCTGATCGCCGAATTGAAAAGCGAAATCACCATCGCCATCGTTACCCACAATATGCAGCAGGCCGCGCGCTGTAGCGACTTTGTGGCCTACATGTATCTGGGCAACCTGATCGAATTCGGCGTGACGCAGCAGATATTCTTCAAACCCGCGCGCAAGGAAACCGAGGATTACATTACCGGGCGGTTCGGATAAAGGACGGGCAACAGCCATGAGCGACAAACATCTTTCCAGCCAGTTCGACAGCGAGCTGGCCAACTTATCTTCGCGTCTTTTGGCGATGGGCGGCTTGGTGGAATCGCAGTTGCGCCAGGCCCTGGCGGCGTTGACGACCCAGAGCGGTGAAATCGCCGAGGCCGTGTTGGCCGGCGAGTTGCGCGTTAACGCCATGGAAGTGGAAATCGACGGCGAACTCTCGCGCGTCATCGCGCGGCGCCAGCCAGCGGCGGTGGACTTGCGGTTGCTGCTGTCGATTGCGCGCGCCACCACCAACCTGGAACGCGCGGGCGACGAGGCGGCCAAGATCGCGCGCATGGTGCGCGCCATCGTCGATGCCGGCGCACACCCGTTGCCGCTGGCTGATCTGCGTCTGGCGTGTGATTTGGCGGGGGGCCTGATCGCCAAGTCGCTCGACGCCTTTGCCCGGCTGGACACCGCCGCCGCCGTGGCCATTCTCAAGGAGGACGATGCCGTGGACCGCGAGTTCGACGGCTTTGTGCGCAAGCTGGTCACGTACATGATGGAAGACCCGCGCATGATCTCCGAGAGCCTGGATCTGCTGTTCATCGCCAAGGCCATTGAGCGCATCGGCGACCACGCCAAGAACATTGCCGAATGCGTGATCTACGTGGTCAAGGGCGCGGATGTGCGGCACCGCTCGCTGGCCGAAGCCGAGGCTGAAATCAGCGGCGCAGAAGCCATCGCGCCATGAACGGCGGACCGCGCGTCCTGGTGGTGGAAGACGAGGCCGCGATTGCCGAGCTGATCGCGGTCAATCTGCGCTACGCGGGCTATCAAGTCGCGCTGGCCGCCGACAGCCGCGCAGCGCAGCGCGAAATCGACCAGCAATTGCCCGATGCCGTGGTACTGGACTGGATGCTGCCCGGCGACAGCGGCCTGACGCTGGCGCGGCGCTGGCGCACGCAAGAGCGTACCCGTCAAGTGCCGATTTTGATGCTGACCGCGCGCGCCGACGAGACCGACCGGGTGGCTGGACTGGATGCGGGCGCGGACGATTACATCATCAAGCCTTTCTCGTCCAAGGAACTGCTGGCCCGTTTGCGCGCCGTGTTGCGCCGCCGCGCGCCGCACGCGGCGGGTCAGACCATAACCGCGGGCGCGCTCACGCTTGACCCAGCCGCCTGGCGCGTGACTTGGGGCAGCGCGCCGGTCAAGCTGGGGCCAACCGAATTTAAGCTGCTGCACCATTTGCTGTGTGCGCCCGACCGGGTACACAGCCGCGCTCAATTGCTCGACAAAGTGTGGGGAGACCATGTGTTCATTGAGGAGCGCACGGTCGATGTCCACGTCAAGCGCCTGCGCGAGAGCTTGCGCAACGCCGTCGGCGAAGCGGGCGCGGCGGCCATTGAAACCGTGCGCGGCGCGGGCTATCGGCTTTGCGCGCGGGCGCTGGCGGCTCCAGCCCAATGACGCTGCCGCAGGTCTTGCTGGCGCTGCTGCTGGCTTGGGTGATTCTGAGCGTGGCGCTGCTGGCCATCCACCGCTGGCGCGCGCGGCATTTTCTGCGCTGGATTGCCGATCCGGCGGAGCGCCCGATGCCAGATCTGCCGGGCGCGTGGGGACTGGCGGCCGCTTATGCGCGGCGCGCGCTGGCGCGCGAACAGGCCCACGCCAGCGAAAGCGCAGCGCGGCTGGCCGCGTTGCTGGCCGCGCTTGACGCCCTGCCCGCGGGCATCATGCTGCTCGACGGCGAAAGCCGCATCATCTTCTGCAACGCCGCGGCGGCGCGGCATTTCGGGCTTGATCCAGCGCGTGATCAGGGCCAGCACGTCGTGCATCTGGTGCGCGACCCGGCCTTTGTGGCCTGGCACGGGCAGCCCGGCGGCGCGCCGCTGGAAATGTCCGGCCATGCCGATGCGCCCGGTCAACCCGTGCGGCTGGTGGTGCAGCGGCACCCTTATGGCAAAGGCAGTGCGCTGCTGCTCTCGACCGACGTGACCGCCCAGCGGCAAACCGAGACCATGCGGCGCGACTTCGTGGCCAATGTTTCGCATGAAATCCGCACCCCGCTGACAGTGCTGGCGGGTTTTGTCGAAGCGTTGCAAAACCTTGATCTTTCCGAAAATGAGCGGACGCATTACCTGGGCTTGATGGCGCAGCAGGCCGCGCGGATGCAGACGCTGGTGGCCGATTTGCTCACGCTCTCGCGGCTGGAGGGCAACCCGCCGCCAGGCATGGCCGAGCGCGTGGATTTAAGCGAGTTGACGGCGCGCTGCGCGGCGGAGGCGCTGGCGCTGTCGGCGCGACTGTACGGGGACGGGGCGGGCGCGCAGCGCGTCCAGGCGGATGCGGCGGTCGATTTCGATCTGGCGGGCG
>JAIRQU010000101.1 GCA_031256305.1 Burkholderiaceae bacterium | reverse complement strand
TTCCGATCTCAAACGCCCCGGCGTGGCCACCAGAATGTCCACCCCGTCGGCGATGCGCTCGATCTGCGGCGTCATGCCCACGCCGCCGAAGATCACCGCCGACTTCAGGGGCAGGTACTGGCCATACACGCGCACCGCCTGTTCCACTTGGGCGGCCAGCTCGCGCGTGGGCGTGAGCACCAGTGTGCGGATCGCCCCCGGATGGACGGCGGGACGACCGTGGAGCAGTTGCAGCATTGGCAGCGCAAAAGCGGCCGTCTTGCCGGTGCCGGTCTGCGCCCCGGCCAGCAGGTCGCTGCCTTGCAGCACCACGGGAATGGCTTGCGCCTGGATCGGCGTAGGCGCGGGATAACGCTGCTCCCGCACGGCGCGCAGAATTTCTGGCGCCAAATTCAGTTCTTCAAATGTCATCGGACGATGCGCCGTTTTTGTCGTTAAACGGCGCGATACGCTGCCCCATCCGGCTGATGCACAGCCGACCAATTGCGGGAACAAGCGCTAGGTTGCTCTTGAGAAGGGCGCTTTGCAAAAGCGGACTGCTCGGCTCTGTTCGAGATCGGGCAGACCCACAAGGCCCCAGCGGAATGCTGGCCCGAACGGGAAACTGGTGGCCGCCCGGGCAAGGCGCATTATGACACACCCGCCTCGCCTGGTGTGCGCCCATGCAGAACGGTTATCACAACTCAGCGGCTGTTAACGCCAGCGCCTTGGCAATCTCCAGCGCTGAATCAATGCCTGGATTGATCTGCCTGCGTTTGATTAATTCATACTCCTACTTGACCTATCCTTGCTTTGACAGGCAAGTCCTTCTTGTGACCTATACCAGGCTGGGCTTAACTGCGCGCTACAACGCAGCAAGCCGTTATGCCCGGCGTGGTCAACATTTAATATGAGTAATTATATCATCAATTGAAATCAAACAGGCGCAGCCCAAGGGCCAGTGCGTACACTTAGCGTTGAACCCCTCGTGACTGAAATAAAATTCATCCACGGCGCCACTCGTTTTTGTGGCGGGCTTTACCGTCGGCAGTTCCGCCGTCATCATTCATATGAAAATCATGGGAAAAAACTGGAAAGTTAATTGCTTCTCCCCGGTTTTATGCTTCAGCGAATACATGGACGGCACCTTCACATCCGGCACCTCTGATAATAAGCGGTTAACCCACATCGCCAATCGGCTGGCAAATTATTTGGTAACAAACCCTGCGGCCGCGATAGGCGGACCAACAGGTGCGCAACCTATGTCATCATGCAGATGGCTGTTGGCCTGTGCATCCCATAAAACGATGCGCTCAATTTTGCTGAACAAACCGCATTGCGCCCAGCAAGAATAACCACGACAGATTGTCTATTGACGGCGCTCTGTTTTGTCGCTGTGGAACGATCAATCGTTGAACGTCAGCGCGGATATGGCGCGCTTGGACGCGATGGCAGTCCTTGTCAAAAAACAACAGGCCGGTCCGGCGGCCCTCGCACAAATTATTCCCCGCGCGGACAAGGCGGTTCGAGTGGCCCAGATCGATCAGGGCGCATGGGCTTGTTATCATTATAAGTTTTCCCTGCACACGACAAGAGAGGAGTTGGCCGCATGGCCCAATACGTTTTCACCATGAACCGCGTCGGCAAGACCGTGCCGCCGCGCCGCCCGATCCTCAAGGACATTTCGCTGTCGTTCTTCCCCGGCGCCAAGATCGGCGTGCTGGGTCTGAACGGCGCGGGCAAATCGACGCTGCTCAAGATCATGGCCGGCATGGATACCGAGATCGAGGGCGAAGCCACACCCATGCCGGGCCTGTCCATTGGCTATCTGCCGCAAGAGCCGCGGCTGGACCCCGCGCACACGGTGCGCCAGGCCGTCGAGGAGGCGATGGGCGAGGTCAACGCGGCGCGCGCGCGGCTGGAAGAAATCTACGCCGCCTACGCCGAGCCGGATGCCGATTTCGACAAACTCAGCGAAGAGCAAGGCCAGCTTGAAGCGGTGATTGCCGCCGCGGGCACCGACAGCGAACATCAGCTCGAAATCGCCGCCGACGCGCTGCGCCTGCCGCCGTGGGACGCCGTCATCGGCCAGCTTTCCGGCGGCGAAAAGCGGCGCGTAGCGTTGTGCAAGCTGCTGCTGGAAAAAGACGATATGCTGCTGCTCGACGAGCCGACCAACCACCTGGACGCCGAATCGGTGCAGTGGCTCGAACAGTATCTGCACCGCTTTCCCGGCACCGTGGTGGCGGTCACGCACGACCGCTACTTTCTCGACAACGCCGCCGAATGGATTCTGGAACTCGACCGCGGCCAGGGCATCCCCTGGAAGGGCAACTACAGCTCGTGGCTCGATCAAAAGGAAAAGCGCCTGGAGCAGGAGCAAAAAACCGAGGACGCGCGCACCAAGGCCATGAAAAAGGAACTGGAATGGGCGCGCCAGAACCCCAAGGGCCGGCAGGCCAAATCCAAGGCGCGTCTGGCGCGGTTCGAGGAACTCTCCGACTACGAATACCAGAAGCGCAACGAGACGCAGGAAATCTTCATTCCCGTGGCCGAGCGCCTTGGCGATAACGTAATCGAGTTCAAGGGCGTGAGCAAGCGGTTCGGCGAGCGCCTGCTGATCGACAACCTCAGCTTCAAAGTGCCCGCCGGCGCCATCGTGGGCATCATCGGCCCCAACGGCGCGGGCAAATCGACCCTGTTCAAACTCATCACCGGCGCGGAGCAACCCGACGCGGGCGAGGTGCATCTGGGCCAAACCGTGCAACTGGCCTTTGTCGATCAAAGCCGCGAGAGCCTGTCGGCCGACAAAACAGTGTGGGAAGAAATCTCTGGCGGCCTGGACCTCATCACCGTCGGCAAATTCCAGATGCCCAGCCGCGCCTACTGCGGGCGCTTCAACTTCAACGGCGGCGACCAGCAAAAAAAGGTCGGCCTGCTTTCGGGCGGCGAACGCGGGCGGCTGCACCTGGCCAAAACGCTGATGCAAGGCGGCAACGTGCTCCTGCTCGACGAACCCTCCAACGACCTGGACGTGGAGACGCTGCGCGCGCTGGAAGATGCCCTGCTGGAATTTGCCGGCTGCTGTCTGGTCATCAGCCACGACCGCTGGTTCCTAGACCGCATCTGCACCCATATTCTGGCCGCCGAGGGCGACAGCCAATGGGTATTCTTCAACGGCAATTACCAGGAATACGAAGCCGACAAAGTCAAGCGCCTGGGCGAAGAAGGCGCGCGGCCCAAACGGATGCGCTTCAAGGCGCTCAAATAAGCCCGTAACGCAAAAACCGTAACCCGCGCATGGCATAATTCTTGTTCCTTTGGAGACGTGACCGAGTGGCCGAAGGTGCTCCCCTGCTAAGGGAGTATGGGGTGTAGAGCTTCATCGAGGGTTCGAATCCCTCCGTCTCCGCCAAGGGCCGAAGAAATCGGGGGCTTGCAAGCCTTTTCTTTGCCCTGTGCCAGTACATGCCCATGCGTAGCGCGGTAACGCGCCCTGCTCTGGGGTAGCCACGAACAACTGGCGTCGCTTATAGCCGTTACGGCCAAAGATGCGTACAGGCTATGTGCGCCATGCGAGGCGGGTTGAATACATCCTGTCGCTTGCCCTGGCGTTGGCGCAAGATGGCCATGCGGTCTGCAAGGCATGTTTGCCGCTAACGGCCAATTCAGCGTAGCTGCGGTACCCTCCTCAAGATGCCAATGAACGCTGCCACAGCCCTTGCCCCCATCGACACCGACGCGCTGGTCATTGGCGCCGGGCCGGTGGGTTTGTATCAGGTGTTCCAGTTGGGTCTGCTGGGCGCGCGCGCGCACGTTATCGACGCCCTGCCGCGCCCGGGCGGGCAGCCCGTCGAGCTGTACCCGGACAAGCTCATTTACGATCTGCCGGGCCTTGCGGCCTGTACCGGGCAACAACTCACGGATGCGCTGTTGGCGCAGATCGCGCCGTTCGTGCCGGTATTTCATTTCGGGCGCGAGGCTTATGCACTGCGCCGCCTGTCCGATGGGCGGTGGGAAGTGGTAACGCACAGCATCCATGCGCCGGGCGAATGCACGCTGCGCGCCCGTGCGGTGTTCATCGCCGCCGGAGCCGGCGCGTTTGCGCCCCGCCCGCTCAAGCTGCCCGGCATTGAGGCGTGGCAAGGGCGGCAGCTTTTCTACCGCTCGCCTGATGACCCCGCCCGCCTGCCCGGTCGCCGCATCCTGATTCTGGGCGGCGGTCAGGCAGCTCTGGATTGCGCTGTTGCTTTGGCGCAATTGAACCGCTACACCGTCACGCTGGCACATCGGCGCGAGCATTTTCAGGCCGATGATGAGATCGTGGCGCACTGGCGCGCCCTACAAGGTCAGGGCCGCGTTCAATTCATCGCGGGTCAGCCCGTGGGGTTCGAGGCCGAGGGCGATTGCCTGACCGCGCTGCGCATTGCCGGCCATGAAGGCGCGCAGTGCCGCGTCGCGTTGGACGCCGTGATCGTGCTACAGGGCCTCTCGCCCCGGTTAGGCCCCATCGCCAATTGGGGGCTGGCGCTGGAACGCAAACAACTCGCCGTCGATCCCGAACGCTGTGCCACTGGCGCGCCGGGCATCTTTGCCGTGGGCGACATCAACACCTATCCCGGTAAACGCAAGTTGCTGGTCTGCGGTTTTCATGAAGCCACGCTGGCCGCCTGGGGCGCTTGGCCGGTACTGTTTCCCGGTCAGCCCAATCCGCCATTGCTCTACACCAGCAGCAGCGCCCATCTGCAAACCTTGCTGGGCGCGCGTTGAATACCGTTGCTGCAAAGACACTTCAATGATCTCTGGAACCGGACGCAGCCAGGTATTCGTCCAGCGCTTTGAGCAGATGGCCCGGAACGCTCATTTTGCGGGCCAGCGCCTGCCCAAACTCAACCGCTTGTTCAGTCATGCCGTTGGCTAATCCGCTTGAGAGTTAATGACGGCGACAGCCCAAGATGTTGCTCTGATTTTTTTAGGTCTGTCCGCCTCAACAAAACAGACCGCTAAAAAGCGGTCTGTTTTGTTATGGACGTGATCCCGATTAGTGGAACTGCGCTTCCTCGGTTGAACCAGCCAGCGCCTTGACGCTGGAAGAACCGCCCTGGATCACAGTGGTCACGTCGTCGAAGTAACCCGCGCCGACTTCCTGCTGGTGCGACACGAAGGTGTAGCCCTGCTCGCGCGCCGCGAATTCAGGCTCCTGCACCATGTTGACGTAGTGCTGCATGCCCTGGCCGCTTGCATAGGCGCGCGAGAACTCGAAGGTGCGATACCAGTTCAGGTGGATGCCGGCCAGCGTAATGAACTGGAACTTGTAGCC
>JAIRQU010000071.1 GCA_031256305.1 Burkholderiaceae bacterium | reverse complement strand
ACATGGAGCGGATTACCCTGACCTTTCCGAATGTGGCGCGGCTGCTGGCCGAATTGCGCGGGCTGGGCCGCAACCTGCATCCGGCGCGCTTTGCCGGTTTGCGCACGCGCGCCTGGCGCGAACGCCTGCGCGCGGAACTTGAAACCGCCTTGCGCGTGGAGACGGGCGTGGATGCGGATCAGCCGCTGGCGTTGACTTTCGAGGTCATCTATGGTCACGCGCTGGCGCCACATCCGCGCCACCACGCCGTTACGGCGCGGACGGAAATTCCACTGGAGCAATTCCGGGCCGCATTGCGGCAAAAGCCGGGCCGATAATCGCAGCCATGTCCAATCGCCGAGTTGCTCTTGAAATGATAGCTGCAAGCGCCGCACTGGTGGCGCTGACCGGGTGTGATTTATCCAGGCCGAAGTTTCACGGACTGGACATCAGCGGTACCGCATATGGCCGGGATTTGCGTCTGCCTGATGCCGAGGGTCATTTGCGCCAGCTCGCCGATTTTCGCGGCAAGGTGGCGGCGGTGTTTTTCGGCTACACGATGTGCCCGGACGTATGCCCGACGACCCTGGCCAATTGGGCGCAAGTCAAAAAACTGCTGGGCGCGGACGGCGCGCGCCTGCAAGTGCTGTTTGTCTCCGTTGACCCGCGGCGCGACCAGCCCATCATCAAGCAATACGTGAGCGCTTTTGATGCCAGCTTTATCGGCCTGGTTCCGGCCAGCGATCAGCAACTGGCCGATACGGCGCGCGATTTCAACGTCTATTACCGCAAGGTACCCGGCCCAACGCCCACCAGCTACACCATGGATCACACGGCGGCCAGCTACATCTACGATCCGCAAGGACGCTTGCGCCTGGCAACCCGGCCCGGCGAAAGCCCGCAGGGCATGGCCGATGATGTGCGGCTGTTGCTGTCCGGCCAATAAAAACACCGCCCGGATGAGCGGCGTTTTTGCGCCAGCGCGGCGGGCGCGGGCGCTCAGGCGTACTCGGCCAGTTGCGTTTTCATCTTCTTCATCGCCGCCGCTTCAATCTGGCGGATGCGCTCGGCGGAAACGCCGTATTGGGCGGCCAGCTCGTGCAGCGTTTTGCCGCCGCTGCCATCGTCGTTGACGTTGAGCCAGCGTTCGGTGACGATATCGCGGCTGCGCGCGTCCAGTTTGTTCAGCGCTTGCCGGACGCCATCGGTAGCCAGGCGGTTGCGCTGGGCCGACTCCAGCATGGCGGTCGGTTCGTGTCCTTGGTCGGACAACCAGGCGATAGGGCCGTGCGCCATCTCTTCCGAATCAGCCGGCGCGGGGTCAAGCACCACGTCGCCGCCGGACAGGCGCATTTCCATCTCGCGCACTTCTTCGGGTTTGACGTTGAGTTCGCGCGCCACGGCGCCGATCTGCGCCTGCGTGAGCGCTTCGCGCGGCGCGGCGCCGTTGTTTTGGGCGCGCAGCCCCTGCTTCATGGAACGCAGGTTGAAGAACAGCTTGCGCTGCGCCTTGGTGGTGGCGAGCTTGACCATGCGCCAATTGCGCAAGATGTATTCGTGAATTTCGGCCTTGATCCAGTGCAGCGCATAGCTGACCAGCCGCACGCCCTGGTCGGGATCGAAGCGCCGCACGGCTTTCATCAGACCGATATTGCCTTCCTGAATCAAATCGCCTTGCGGCAGGCCGTAGCCTAGATACTGGCGCGAGACGGACACCACCAGCCGCAAGTGCGACAGCACCATGCGCCCGGCTGCTTCGACGCTGCCCGAATCGCGCAGCTCGCGGGCGTAGCGCTGCTCTTCTTCCTGCGTGAGCATGGGCATGCGGTTGACGGCGGAGATGTAGGCGTCCAGATTGCCCACCGGCGGCACCAAGGCCCAAGGGTTGGCCAAGGCCACGGCATTGCCAGCGGCAGAGGTCAAGTCGGTCATGGTCAATATCCTTTTGTATCAGTCGGGTATTTTAGCACTCTTGTGGTTAGAGTGCCAAAGTGCCAACAGGTTCCATTTTGCCTGGTCAGTGGCTCCAGGTCTGTAGGTCTAAGTTGATGATGTCTGCAGGCGGTTCGGCCGTTGGCGACTACTGGGGCGCGCTTACCCCAGACTCAACACCGACTGATTGCCGCGCCGCCGTCCAATGGCGTTGAGCAGGTTGGCCAGTTGCGCTTCCATGCCCGGCGCGGGAGTGGCCAGCCCCTGAAAGTGCAGCCTGCCGCCGGTCCATTGTCCGTCGCCGGTCAGTTGCAGGCGTCCTTCCAGCGTAGTCAATTTGAGCGTGATGACATCTCCGCCATCGATGGTGACTTGATACGACCCCAGCGGGTGCAGCGGCGACAGGCGCGAGGACATGGCGCGCGCCGTGATGACGATTTGCCCGGACATGATCAGCCGGCCCGATTGCCACAGCAGCGTCAGATGTTGGCTTTGCCAACCCAGTTCGCCGCGCAATTGCAGGGTATTGAAAGGCGCGCCCAGACCGTCGAGCCAGTCAGCAGGCAGCCGCGCCTGCGCGTCGGCCAGTCTGACTTGGCTGCCGCTCCAGCGCGGCGCGTAGTCGATGCTCAAGGGTTCGCGCGGCGTACAGCAGTCAGAGGCCAGCGCCAGGCGCGCCCCGGTGAGTTCGGGCCTCAGCCGCCAGCGCACTTGCCCTGGCAGCGCGGCGCGGTCACGGCTGTCCGCGCCGCCGGTGAGTACCAATTGCCCCGCGCCGCGCCAGATGGTGCCGGAGGCTTGCGTGATGAGAACGCGCCCCTGACTGGCGCGCGCGACAGCCGCGCCCAGCCAGCGCGCCGGGGCCAGCAGCATCGTGGCCGAGATCATGCCGATGATGACGCCCGCGCCAGCCCAGCGCCAAGGCGGACGCTGCGGCGCGTTCAAGCGGGGCGGCGATGCGGTGGCGCGGTAGGGCATGTTGACCCGGCCGGCCTCAGGCGGCGGTATCGAGGGGTAACAGCTCCGCCACGCCATACAGGCGCGCCAGCTCGGCCAGCCGCGCCGACATACCGCGCATGGCAAAGCGCCGGCCCGCTTGCAGCACCTTGCGCCGGCATTCGATCAGCACCGCCAGCGCGGAAGAATCAAAACGCGCCAACGGCGCGGCGTCAACCACGACGGGGGAACGATCCCGTTTTTTCGCGCCCGCGGTGGTCAGCAACAAATGCAGGCAACCAGCAGCTTGGGCGTGGGTAATTTCAGCGGGCAACACTAGCAATGTCGGATCGCTATCGATGCTGGCAGGCGCGTCGCCGCCCAATTTGGGTTCGGCGTGCGGCGTAGGGGCTTGGTTTTTGTCAGCTTTTTCTGGCGTGCCTCTGGCGGGTAGCCGCACAGGTTTATCGTTGACGCTACCGGGCGCGCCGTTGCCCAGTACCGGTTCAGTCTGGGACGGGGCCTGGGGTGTTTTAGCCATCGTGTTGTGCCTGTTGGAGGATGCAGCAGGAAATACCCAAGGGCGGTCTGCTTATTGCTGCGCTGCGTTGGCGCGATTGCGCGCGTCCAGCGCCTGGATCAATCCATCAATACCTCCAGTGTTGATTTGCTGGGCGAACTGCGGGCGGTAGTTATCTACCAGCCAGATGCCCATGACGTTGAGGTCGTAGATCTTCCAACCCCCGCCTTGGCCGGGCGTGCGTTCGAGCCGGTAGTCGAGCTGGACCGGGTCGCTCTTGCCGCGCACTTGGGTCTGCACAACCACCTCCTGAGCGGACGGATCGCCGCGGAAAGGACGCATTTCCACGGTCTGATCGCCCACCTGCTTGAGCGCGCCCGCATAGGTGCGGATCAGCAGGGTCTTGAAGGCGTCCTGGAGTTTTTGCTGCTGATCGAGCGTGGCGCGCCGCCAAGCCGGACCGACTGCCGAGGCCGTCATGCGCGCGAAGTTTACGTTGGGCATGATGAAGGTATCGACGATTTTCATCACGGGCGCCAGATCACCGCCTTGCAGTGCGTTCTTGTCGGCCCTGATGGCGGCTAGCACCTGATCGGATAATTGCTGGATAAATACGTCGGGCGCCTGGTCGGCGGCCCAGGCGTTAACGCCGGTTAGCGCGCCGGCACAGACAAGCGCTGCCGATGCGGCCAGAAATGCGCGGCGGCTGGCGCGGGGATGGGCGATGTTCATCATGGTCTTGGGGTTCTAAAGGGATGACTGCGGGGCCGATGCGGAGGACGCAGGGGACGCGGGCGCTGTGATGGGGGGCGTGATATCTCCCCCGCTGGGCCGATCGTAACGCGCCGCATTCTGGCTGCCGTCATCATCTTCGGGCGGCGGGTTGCCGTCATAGACATCGTTGCGGCGTTTTTGCAGCCATGCGTCGCGCGTGAAACTATAGGGGTCAAGCGCGGCCTGGTCAAGCAGATTGGTCGCGCCCAGCAATTGCGCGCGGGTATTGATCACGCTCAGGACGAACAGTGAATTGCGCGCGGGCACGTTCTGGATGTGGTTGGCCAGGTTGCCCCATACATCCACCGGCAGCGCCAGCGTGTCGCGCAGCGTGGACGGCCCCAGGATCGGCAGCACCAGATACGGCCCTGGCGGCATGCCCCAGCGCCCCAGCGTCAGGCCGAAGTCCTTGCGGTGACGGTCCAGCCGCATTTGCGTGGCCGGGTCCAGGATGCCGCCCAGGCCAAACGTGGTGTTGACGGCCACGCGCCAGAATGAATACAGCGCGCCTTGAACGTCGGCTTCCAGCAAATTGTTGACGAACGACCAGGTATCGCCAATGTTGCCGAAAAAGTTGGACACGCCCGTGCGCACGGGGCTGGGCACGGCTTTGGTGTAGGCGGTGGCGACAGGTTTGAGCACGGCTTTGTCCACCGCGTCGTTGAACTTGGTCATCTCGCGGTTGTAGCCTTCCCATGGGTCGCGCGGGTTGACTGCTTCCTGGGGCTGGGGCGCGGCGGCGCAGCCGGTCAGCAGCGCGGCCAGCGCCACGGATGCAATGGCCGCGGGAGATTTGAAAGGCGCATGGAAACGATAGTTTTCCATCATGTGTTGTCGCTCTGGTGTCTGATTTTTACTGGCTTGCCGCGCTTTGGGCCTTTCCTGCCACGCCGCCCAAA
>JAIRQU010000062.1 GCA_031256305.1 Burkholderiaceae bacterium | reverse complement strand
CGCGTGGTTTCCTTCGAGTCCACGCTCTTTCTGGCGGCCAATATCCCCAACAGCCGCGCGGTTCTGATTAACCGGTGCGGACATTGGGCGCAACTCGAACATGCCGGAGAGTTCAATCGGCTGGTCACTGACTTCGTGCTCAACAACTGAATCCGGCAAATTCGTGGCTGTGGTCCAAAAATATGTCGCCGCCGTCACCGGCATATTGGCTGTAATGCCGGTAACAACGTAGCGGAACGCTTTCTGGCGCCAAGCGCGGCTTGAACCCGGTTTACCCCAAGGCGCGTCCAGTAAATAGTATGCACGCGGGAATTTAACGCAAAGCCCCATGAACACATCCCTGATTGAACACTACGGTGACGAATTGCACGCCGCCTGGTTGAAGCGCCAGCCCGTCGAGCCGCTGACCAGCCGCGAACCGGGTATCACGCTGGACGATGCCTACCAGATTCAGTTGCGCATGATTGGCCATCGTTTGAAGGGCGGCGAAACCGTGATGGGCAAGAAGATCGGCATCACCAGTCAGACCGTGATGGATATGCTGGGGGTGGATCAGCCCGATTTCGGCCATCTGCTATCGGGCATGGCGTTCAACGAGGGCGAGCCGGTGGACATGGCCAGGCTGATCGCGCCGCGCGCCGAGGCCGAAGTGGCCTTTATGCTGGCGCGTGATTTGCGCGGGCCGGGCGTTACCGCCGCCGATGTGCTGCGCGCCGCCGACTGCATCATGCCTTGTTTCGAGATCGTCGATTCGCGCATCAGGGACTGGAAGATCAAGATCCAGGACACGGTCGCCGACAACGCCAGTTGCGGCGTGCTGACCTTGGGCCGCGCCCGGCGCAGTCCGCGCGAGCTGGATCTGGCGCTGGCCAGCATGGTGCTGGAAAAGAATGGCCAGGTCATCAGCACTTCCTGCGGCGCCTCGGTGCAAGGCTCGCCCTTGAACGCCGTGGCCTGGCTGGCCAATACCCTGGGGCGGCTGGGCATTGCGCTCAACGCCGGAGAGGTCATCCTTTCAGGTTCGCAGTCGCCGATGGTGCCGGTGGTTCCGGGCGACAACCTGAACTGCCGCGTCGATGGTTTGGGCCGCGCCTCAGTGCGCTTCATCTGAAACCTCCGGGTCGCGTGAACGCGCGTCTGGTTTGATTGCGTTTTGTTTCCGAGGAGACCTTTTTCATGCCCCAGAAAGTCAAGTGCGCCCTGATCGGCCCCGGCAACATCGGCACCGATCTGCTGGCCAAGTTACAGCGCAGCCCGGTGCTTGAGGCGGCGTGGATGGTTGGCATCGACCCCGCCTCCGACGGTTTGGCGCGCGCCAAGGCAATGGGCCTCAAGACCACGGCCGATGGCGTGGACAGTCTGGTGCCGCACATCAAGGCCGATGGCGTGCAGATCGTCTTTGATGCCACCAGCGCCTACGCGCACGCCGAAAATTCGCGCAAGGTCAACGCGCAGGGGGCGATGATGATTGACCTCACGCCCGCCGCCATTGGCCCGTATTGCGTGCCGCCAGTCAATTTGCGCGAGCATGTGGGCCGGCGCGAGATGAACGTCAACATGGTGACCTGCGGCGGCCAGGCCACTGTCCCGATCGTGGCGGCGGTGGCGCGCGTGCAACCCGTGGCCTACGGCGAAATCATCGCCACCGTTTCCTCGCGCTCGGCGGGGCCGGGCACGCGCAAGAATATCGACGAGTTCACCCGCACCACCGCCAGCGCGGTGGAAAAAATCGGCGGCGCTCAAAAAGGCAAGGCTATCATCATCATCAACCCGGCCGAGCCGCCGTTGATGATGCGCGACACGGTGCATTGCCTGGTCGAAGGGCAGCCCGACCAGGCCGCGATCACGCAATCCATCCACGCCATGATTGCCCAGGTGCAGCGCTACGTGCCGGGCTACCGGCTGGTTAACGGCCCGGTATTCGATGGCAACCGCGTCTCGGTTTTTCTGGAGGTGGAAGGTCTGGGCGACTACCTGCCCAAGTACGCCGGCAATCTGGACATCATGACCGCCGCCGCCGCGCGCACGGCTGAAATGTTCGCCGAGGAAATCCTCAAGGGCGCGCTGGTCCTTGAGCCTGTGGCCGCCTGATGCCGGAGAGACAAACGCCATGACCTCACTCAAGGGAAAGAAGATCACCGTCCACGACATGACGCTGCGTGACGGCATGCACCCCAAGCGGCATCTGATGACGCTCGATCAGATGCGCTGCATCGCGCGCGGCCTGGACGATGCGGGCATTGCGCTGATCGAAGTCACCCACGGCGATGGCCTGGGCGGCAGTTCGGTCAACTACGGTTTTCCGGCGCACAGCGACGAGGCGTATCTGAGCGCCGTCATTCCGCTGATGAAGCAGGCCAAGATCAGCGCGCTGCTGATTCCGGGCATTGGCACCGTCGATCACCTCAGGGTGGCGCACGGTCTGGGCGTGCACACGATCCGCGTGGCCACGCACTGCACCGAGGCCGATGTGGCCGAGCAGCACATTACCCTGGCGCGCAAGATGGACATGGATACGGTCGGGTTTTTGATGATGGCGCACATGGCCAGCCCCGAAAAGCTGGCTGGTCAGGCCAAGCTCATGGAAGGCTACGGGGCCAACTGCGTCTATGTGACCGATTCGGCTGGCCACCTGCTGCCCGATACGGTCAGGGCGCGCGTGGACGCGGTGCGCCAGGCGCTCAAGCCTGAAACGCAAGTGGGCTTCCATGGCCATCACAACCTGGCGATGGGGGTTGCCAATTCAATCGCCGCCATCGAGGCGGGCGCACAGCGCATTGATGCCGCCGCCGCGGGTCTGGGCGCGGGCGCGGGCAATACGCCCACGGAAGTGCTGGTGGCCGTGTGCTCGCTCATGGGCATCGAAACCGGCGTGGATCTGTTCAAGATTCAGGATGTGGCCGAAGACCTGGTGGCGCCCATCATGGATTTCCCGATCCGCATCGACCGCGACGCGCTGACGCTGGGTTACGCGGGGGTGTACGGCTCCTTCCTGCTCTTTGCCAAGCGGGCCGAGCGCAAGTACGGCGTTTCCGCGCGCGACATCCTGGTTGAAATGGGCCGCCGCGGCATGGTCGGCGGCCAGGAGGACATGATCGAAGATACCGCCCTTTCATTGGCACGGCAGCGCGCCGCGGCATAAGGGGCCTGTTAAGTGGTCCCGGTTAGCTTTTCCGCCGCATCCAGCCCAGCGCCAGGGCCAGAACGCAAAACGCCGCGCCCGTGTAGAAAGTAAACGGCGCGCCCAGCCGTTCCCACAGCAATCCGGCCAACACACTGGCGGCCAGCATGGCGATGCCGCTGATGAAGTTGAAGACGCCAAATGCCGTGCCGCGCAAATCAGCCGGGGCCGTGTCGGCCACCAGCGCCGAAAGCAATCCGTCCGTCATGCCCCGGTGC
Source organism: Burkholderiaceae bacterium (assembly GCA_031256305.1). Classification (GTDB taxonomy): domain Bacteria; phylum Pseudomonadota; class Gammaproteobacteria; order Burkholderiales; family Burkholderiaceae_C; genus Ottowia. The sequence goes on along the minus strand of JAIRQU010000062.1, from coordinate 1,197 downwards.
AGCCCCCACAGGGCCACGCCCGCGAACACTTCCAGCCAATGAGCGCCCGCGGCCAGCACCAGATCGGCGGCGATCAGCGCGGCCAGCCCCAGCGCCAGAAGCGCCCCGCGGCCCACGCGGTCGGAGAGTTTGCCGACCGGATAGGACGCCGCCGCGGACACCAGATTCATCACCACCATCACCAGCGGGGCCAGGGCGATGGGCAGACCGCCTTGCTGGGCGCGCAACAGCAAAAATGCCTCGCTGAACCGGGCCAGCGTGAACACCGCTCCCACGCTGGCCACCCACCAGTACGCGCGGCTGAGCCGCTTGAGGTTTTCCCGGCGGATCGGGTTGACGCGCGGAGCGCCGCCGTGGCGCTCCGGCTCGCGCACGCCTATCAGCAACACCGCCACGGCCAGCGCGGCGGGGATGACGGCGAACCAGAACACGGCGCGGAAGTTGTTGGCGCGCCACAGCATCAGGCCGACCGCCAGCAGCGGCCCGATGAAGGCCCCGGCGGTGTCGAGCGCTTGGCGCAAGCCGAACGCCGCGCCGCGGACTTCGGGCGGGGTGATGTCGGCCACCAGCGCATCGCGCGGCGCGCCGCGAATGCCTTTGCCGACGCGGTCCAGCAGGCGCGCCGTCAGCACCACGCCCGCCGTCGGCGCCAGGGCGAACAGCGGCTTGGTCAGGGCCGCCAGGCCATAGCCCAGTACCGCCAGGCTTTTGCGCTTGCCCCAGTAATCGCTGAGCGCGCCGGAGAACATCTTGACGATCAGCGCGGTAGCCCCGGCCAGCCCCTCAATGAGGCCCACCGCCAGCACGCTCGCGCCCAGCGCATCGACCAGGAACAGCGGCAGCAGGCTGTGGATCAGCTCGGAAGACGTGTCCATCAGCAAACTGACCAGGCCTAGCGCCCAAATGCCCGACGGGATGCGGGGAAAACGTTGGCCGCGTGTTAATAACGCCATAGCGGTTTTTAAAAAAGCATGAACCCGCGCGGCGCGGGATCAAGTCTGGATAAGCACGCCACGCTGATTGATGATAAGCGGGAACGGCGTACCCGGCTTGCGCGGGCTTTACCCTTTCAAATGCCGCCCCGCGATACCCGCCAGTTTGAACATACCCGCGCTGTCGGCCCCGAACAGCAGGCGCAGCTTGGCGTCGGCCAGGATGGTGCGCTTGTCCTGCGGGTCTTGCAGGCCGTGGGTCTTG
>JAIRQU010000218.1 GCA_031256305.1 Burkholderiaceae bacterium | reverse complement strand
TGACGACGGTGTTTTCGTATTCGTATTCGTATTCCATGGTGTTTGCTCCAGAAAGAAATACGCGGGCACAACCATCCCCTGCGGGATGGCAGCCCGCAGGGGGGGTGAAAGAAAGTCAGACCGGCAGGCTGTGCTCGCGCACGCCCTGGCTGATAAAACGCAAAAAGGCGTCGGTGATGCTTACGCGCAGCGCCGCGATGCCGCCCAAGGGCGGGTACAGCCGATCATCGAGACTGTCCCAGGCGCGCGTGTGCTCGCACCAGGCTTGAATCGGCTCGCGCCAGGCATCAAGCAATGCCACCGGCGAGAGCTGACCGGTCAAGGCCCAGGCCTTATCGGCCAGCGCCTTGTGAGCTTGCTGCTGCTCGCTCGGGGCGGATCGGTAAATGACCCAGCCGATCCGGTTGGCCCGGTCCGGTTGCTCGAAGGCGCTGTCGTAGAGCCAGGTCTGCGACAGCGGCCCGAACAGGTTGCGCGGGGGCAAGCGGGCGCTGAACTTGGACAGATGCGCGCTTGATCCGGTCTCAACCAGATGCTCGCCTCCATCCTCATCGCTCAGGTGAAAGCGGGTCACTCCGCCGTCCCTTGGCCCCAGCTCCAGCGCGGCAATGAACTGCATCACCGAACCGTCGCGCCCGTAGAACGAGATGAATTTAAGAGTGCCGTCGCTGCCGCGCAGACAGGCGTCGGCGAACAGTTCGGGAAACTCACTGATGCGGTACAGACTGGGAGCCTCCGCGCCGAGCGCGGCTTGCCAGGGTTTGTCAGTGGACATGAAAGAAATCTCCTGTCAGGAAGAGCCAAGGCCGGGCCGGCCTTGGCGGGGTGGAAATTACGCAGTGACAGCCTGGCAAGCATTGGCTTGAACTGCCCTGCTACGCTCTTGTTCAAGGGCGGCATCGGCGGCTTGCCGGGCAACATCCCGGCAACCGCTGGCGTGGTAGGCGCGCACGCCCGCGCGCCATGAATGGCTTGCCTCTGGCGCCATGTCCAGATAGGACAGCGGACAGGTGTAGTAATACGGATGAACCGCCTCGGCCATATCCTTGTAGCCCCAGCCGGTACTATCCCTGGCAAGCAGATTGCAGCCAATAAAGCGCGTGGATTGACCGGCCGCCAGACCAGCAATGGCGCTATCGTGTTTAGCCGTGAGCACGCATACCGTCCACAGCACGTTGCCGCGCAAGGCGTGGGCAATAACCTGAGCGCTGACGCTGTGCGAATCCTCGCGGCGCGTCAACTCGCATATCACATCGGCGCGCGTTGCGCCGTCTATATAAGTCCAACCCATGATGGGCCTCCTTTGAAAAAATGCGGAGATGCTCCCCTTACGCGGGGAGGCAGCGCCCCGCGGGGTTGATGAGAAAGTGCCTTGGCCGGTTATCTGGCCCCAGGCGTTTGGGTGCCGCTGGCGGCGGCCTTACTCGCGCCCAAGGTCAATCCAGACCCAGGCATTGACGAACGCGGCATCGGGCTTGTCCGATGCACTCACGAGCGGGTTGTCGTCGAACTCCAGACCAAGGCTGGTAAATTCGAGCCGGGCCATTTCAATGTGCCCGGCAAACTTGCGCCGCTGGCCATCGAGTTCTTCGAGGTGACGCGCCAGAGCGCGCACATGTACTTGCAATTGGTTGCTTGCCCAGTGCGCGACAACCTGCCGCGCCAATTGTTCAAGCCGCAGCATGTTGTGCCGCATTGAGCCGGGCCTGTTCGGCATAGTGCCGCGCGACGCGGGCCTTGATCTGCTCCAAACTGGCCAGAGCCGTTTCTTGCTGTTCGCGCACCGATTTTTCGGTCACGCGCGGCAATGCACGCCTGAGCACGGTGGCGCTGTAATCGCCCCACCCCAAGCCAAAGTCAATGACGTGGGTGAGCGTACCGTGTTCATCGACGCTGGCCACCGAGGCCGTGGTATCAAGCGGGCCGCCATGTGCAACCAGGCTTTTGCTGGTACGGATGCTCAGAACCTGGTTTTCGCCCAAGTTCAGCGTGGTTTTGGCTTCCCAGCCATTACGTCCCTTTTGAACGCATGTTTGCATGATTGAAGACTCCTAGAAAATGCGGGAGCCGTTTCCCCTTGACGGGGACAGCGCCCCGCGGGGTTGATGGAAAGATGCCTGGGCCATGGAACATGGCCCGGTGCGTTTCAAAGGCTGAACGCACCCGCCAAACCGTCGGGAAATGAATGGGACGGTTTGCCAGGAGGCCCTCTATTGGGAGGACCGCCGGGCAAGCCCTCGCTTGCCTTGAAAGAATGAATCGGTCAAAGTCCGGCCCGCGCCCAGCCCGCGTGTGCAAGCCAGGCGCTGCCGTTGATGCCGCCGCTCAGGCGATCTTGACGATCTGCCCGATCCGGTGATCGGGCGTGAGTTCAATGGCATTGATCACGGGCACAAACCGGTCGAGCATGACGATGGTCTCGTGGACATCGCCCTTGGCATCGGTTTCCAGGTTGACCGTGCGTTGCTTGGCCTTGAAGGTGTCGCCCTTGATGAGAAACTCGCGCCCGCCGTCCGAGCGGATGCGTCCGGTGATCTGGCCGGCGGCCAGCGCCAGCGCCAGATGCCAGGGCGTCAAGTCCCGCAAGGGTGGCCGGCAATCGGCCCTGGCATGGTTGAAATGCGTGCTCAAATGCTCCCACAACAGGTTTGCACGCATGCGTTTGAGTTCCGCGCCCAACTGGGGGGCGTCGATGCGCACCGCGTGAAAGTCAAATGCCGCGTCAGGGTCGATGGCCGGTATCCGGTACGGCTGATCCGTCCAGCGCTCAGGCAGCACGGGCGTATGTTCAGGCGCGCCTTGCGCCTGCATCAACAGGTCCAAAGCAGCCTTGCTGGCATTGGCCGAACGCCGGCGCACGCCTGTCACTACGCATTGCTTGAAGCGCTGTTCGGGCGCCATGAACACCCGCAGGTTCTCATAGTTGCGCGCCAGGTGCGCGCGTATCTCATCATCGAGCGCATAGTGCGGGATGATGTACACCAGCACGCCGCCGTAGGCAATCCAGGGCGTGGCCATGCGCAAGAAGGTGCGCTCTAACCGCTCGCTCCTGGCGTGGTTGATTTCGCTGGCGCTGGCGCTGGCGTTGGCTTTGTCCGCGACGCCATAGCCGTAGGGCGGGTTCAAAAACATCAAACCGATTGAGCGCGGTTTGACCACTACGTCGTTCACATCGGCGTGAATGACGCGGTGCAGTACCGTCTTGGCGTGCCAGGCGCGCTGGGCATCCAGCTCCACGCCCAGGGTCTCAAAGTCAGCGGCGATGTGCTCGCGCAGGGCTTGCTGGCGCAAGCCTTGCTCGATGTCGGCCAATGCGCAGCCTTCGCCGCAGCACGGATCCAATAGCCGCGCCTGGGCGTGTTCTACGCGCAGCAGGCCGATGATCCGCGCCAGCGTTTGCTCGTCGGTGGGAAAGTAACCGTTCTTGATGTAGTTGCGCGCCAGGCGCGAGAACATCAGTGCCATGATTGAACTCCTCGTGTGTGAGGGCGGAAAACGGCCCGGCGGGCCGTGCTTGCCGCCGGGGATTGAAAGAAGGGGCGTGCGGTTTCGGTCAAGAAACCGCAGCCGGTGGGTATGAGCGTCTGGCACGCCCCAAT
>JAIRQU010000138.1 GCA_031256305.1 Burkholderiaceae bacterium | reverse complement strand
TTTTGGCCGCCCAGGGACACGCGCAGCGTTTGCGCGGGCGTGGCGGCAATGGGTGCCACGTAGAGCTGAAAGGTCTGCTGCTGCATTACGCCGTCCCCCCATAGAGCAATTTGATGGTGCTGGCATAGGCCGCCGAGCTGTTCGCGGACATGCCCGCTGGGGCGTTGCCCAGCATGTCGCCCAGCGCCAGCGCGCCGGGATTCCAGTTGATGGCGTCGCTGCTGACGGCGGCGCTCATGCCGTCATTGGCGCTGGCGCTGGCAAAGTTGGTGGCGCCGTCTTGCGCGGGCGTGGGCGGCATGGCCTGCACGCGGCCCTGATTCTTCAAGTCCGCCGCGTCCACGGCGTGGGTGTTGGCCGCGTCAAATGGCGTAACCGATGCGTCTTGTACCGTTTGCAGCGTCTGAGCGCCTTGCGTCAGGTCGGAGCCGTCCCCGGCTTGCGTGTAGCTGTCTTGATTGACCTGGCGTACCTGGCGCGCATACACGTTGACGGTCAGCATCTGCACGCCAGATTGCGAATCGCGCCGCCAGTCGTAGTTGTCGATGGTGACGTTTTCCCAGAGCGCCTCTGGCATCGCCACGTTATACAAATCAGTGGTCTGGAGCAAGGTGTCAATTTCGCTCAGGAACGTCTCGCGCTGCGTGGCGTTGCCCGCGAAGGCCATTGTGATGCGAAAGTCAAACGGCGTGGCCACCTTGTTGTAGCTGCCAAAAGCGCCTTGCTCCATCGGGTAGTCGGCCACGCGCGCTTCATTGCGCAAGTCCACGCCAACAATGCTGCCGGGGTGCACGGCCAGCGCGCCGGACTGCGTATAGATGCCCCAGGCCTCTTGCGCGGCATCGGCGGGCAGGCCCGCGCCGTCCGCGCTGGCCAGCGCGTTGGTAAAGTCCGCGTCGATACCGCTGGCGGACGCTTGCGCCGCCGCGCTGGCCGATGGGTCGCGCGCCAATTGCGGCACGCCCGGCAAATTGGGTACGTCGGGATAAGTCATGCCAGCCCCGTATTGGCTTGATTGACCAGCGCGTTGTTGCGGATGGCTGGCCCGATTTCACGGGCGATGCCATTGGCGTCGGTGGCCGCGGTCTGAATGTTGATGGGGCCGTTGATGTTGACCTCGGTGCTGTTGCTGGTGTTACTTGACCCCGCCGCGCCGCGCGCGGCCAGCGCCAACCCCGCGCCGGGCGCTGGCATCGCCGCGTATTGGGCCGTGCGCGCGTTGTCCAGCGCCAGCCTGAACTGGGCCGCCGATATGCTGGCCCGGTTGTGGCCCCGGTCATCGTAGTAAGTCATGGCGCCATCGCTGATGGCCCCGCTCTCGGTGCGCATACCGCGCGGCACGGCAACGCTGGCCCATTCCTTGGCGGCGTTGTAGCCAGCCGCGTCACTGTCGCCGCTTTTACCGGCCAAATAGCGCGCAATCTCTGGCCCTTGGTGTTTTAACAAAAATTCGTTAAAAATGCGATCCTGCATTTTCTGGTCGAACTTTTCGCTACCGGTCAAGCCCATAGACTGCACGGCCTCCCGCAGCGTGGAGCCGATGATCTGATAACGCCCGGCGGCATTGAAACGATGCTGCTGCTGGGCGGCCATGATTTGCGCGAGCGTCATGTTCTCAAGGTCTTCATGGCCGGAGCGATAGCCGCCAGCCGCGCCCCGGTTTACGCTGTCGTAATCCCCCTCGCCCGAAGAGATTAGCTGGGCCAGTGCCGATGTGCCCGCGCCACCCAAATTGGCGGCATTGGCGGGATGGTTCAGCTGCCCAGCCGCAATGCGTCGCTTGGCTTTGTCCGAAAGAATGTGCCCGTCTTTTTCGGGGTCTGGGGCCAGGCCCAGCCATTGCAGCCGCTTGAGCCAGGTATCGCCTACCTCGTCGAGCGCCTCGCGCCCGGTTTTGGTTTTTTTGAGCTGGTTGGAAATAAAGGTTCCGGCCTCCCAGCCGCCATACGCGGCGAGGGCAAGCATACTGGCCTTGCCCAGCGCCCCAAACTTAAGCGTCAGCCCGTCCACCCCGACGCCCACGCGCGCGAAGGCGCCCAGCATGCCCGCAATCCATTGCCCGGTTATCAGCGCTTGCAGCGCCAGCGCCGACACGGCCAGGGGCCCCAGCACGTTCGGATGCGCGTCCACCCAGTCGGCCAGGCGCGTGAGCAGTTGCAGCACGGCCTTGATGGCGGGCGCGGCGGCTATAAAGAGCTGGTCGGCGGCGTTGCCCAGGTCTTGCTTGAGTTCGGTAATTTGCCGCTGCACGGCGGCCTGCTGCTTGATCTGCTCGTCGCTGATCGCCTTGACCTGGTTGAATTGGGTTTTCAGCGCCGCGCTGCCTTGCTCCATTTGCGCGATGGCCCCGGCGTCAAAGCCCGCGCGGCGCAGCAGGTCGTCGGCCAGGCCTTTGGGCAAGGATTGGGCCGCCTGCGCTATCTTGGGCAGCGCTTTGCTCCAGTTAATTGTTTTATCGGCGTTAATATCCAGTTGTTGCCCGGTGCGCGCCAGCATCGCTTGCAGGGCCATCAGCTGATCGGACACCTGGCCATTGACGGCCACGTCCTTGAGCTGATTGCTCAGGTTGTACAGGTTTTGCTTGAACGCCTGCCCGCTGCCCCCGGCGCGCTCCATGACCTTGCCCCAGCGGTCAAGCTCGCTGGCGCTCATGCCGATGTTGGCGGCCATGACCACCAACTGCTGGGCCGACTGCGCCGTGCCGGTAATAAAGTCCTTCAGGCCGCGCCCGGCGGTAAATACCGCCAACAGGCTCAGCAGATCGCTCTTGATGCGCGAATACGCTTGCGCGGCTTTTTCGCCCTGCTGTATTCTAAAGTGGCGTTCTCCAAACGGTTGCGGCGATGATGCCGATCACGGCGCGCGCCTTGG